>JANNCL010000077.1:0-11956 GCA_031386565.1 Candidatus Omnitrophota bacterium | reverse complement strand
AGAGTTGAAAAAGAAAGAAGAAGCAATCGCAAAGGATCTAAATGAGGTTGTTGAACGCGACGTGAAAGTCTTCCTGGTGTTAGAAGAGATCGCGAAATTAGAGAGAATTGAAGCTACCTCTAAAGAAGACAGCCTGCCGGTCAAGGTCATGGAATTGCTCTTAAAAGAAGCGAAGTGGGAAGAGCCTAAAGAAGTTAAGGAAATTACAGAAGCAAAAGATAAAAAATAACAGCGCAACGCTAAAGGGAGAAAATTATGGAGCGATCATCGATATTAGTCCCCATGGTCATTGAAAAATCATCCCACGGTGAGAGGGCGTATGACATTTACTCCCGTTTACTTAAAGAACGTATCATTTTCTTAGGGACAGCCATTGACGACAATGTCGCCAATGTGATCATTGCCCAGTTATTGTTCCTCCAAAGCGAGGATAATGCCAAGGACATCAGTATTTATGTCAATTCTCCCGGCGGGTCGGTCACGGCGGGGCTGGCGATCTATGATACGATCCAATTTATTAAGCCGCAAGTTGCCACCTTTTGCATCGGTCAGGCCGCGAGCATGGGTGCGGTGTTATTGACCGCGGGTGCCAAGGGTAAGCGTTATGCACTGCCTAATGCCCGCATCATGATCCATCAGCCGTGGGGCGGTGCTCAAGGGACAGCGAGCGATATTTCCATTCAAGCGGAAGAGATCTTGCGCATGAAAAGCGAATTGAACAAGATTTTGGCCAAGCATTCCGGCCAGCCGGTTGAGAAGATCCAGAAGGATACTGACCGTGATTTTTTCATGTCTTCTGCCGAAGCTAAAGAATATGGCCTGGTTGATGAAGTGATCACCAGTATGAACGACCTTAAATAACCTTTTTAGGAAGGAACCCGTATGAAACGCAATTTGTTGTTAACGCCCGGACCAACGTATGTGCCGCCCCGATTATGTGCGGCGCTGGCAAAGCCGATCATTCATCACCGCACTCCTAAATTCCAGGAATACCTTAAAACAGTGGTTCTTGGTCTTCAGGAGATCATTCAGACGAAGAATGACGTTTATTTATTGGCGTCATCTGGTTCCGGCGGGATGGAAGCGGCGGTCGTTAACATTTTATCTGCGGGCGATACGGCGATCGCGGTCGACGGCGGGAAATTCGGCGAACGCTGGGTTGAGTTGTGCCAGACATACAAAGCCAATACCATTGTCCATAAAGTGCAATGGGGAAAAGCGCCGACTGCCGCGGAGATCAAGGCATTGTTAGCGGCGCATCCGGAAACGAAAGCGGTGTTCATCACCTTAGCGGAAACATCGACGGGTGTTACGCCCGATGTAAAAGCGATCGGCGAAGTTGTTAAGCATTCCAAAGCGGTTTTGATCGTTGACGCTGTCTCCGGCCTTGCGGTGCAAGAGCTGAAAGCGGATGACTGGCATGTGGACATGGTCATTTCCGGTTCGCATAAAGGGTTGATGCTGCCTCCGGGTGTGGGTTTTATCACCGCATCACCGAAGGCGATCGCCTATATCAATGCCTGCACCACACCGCGTTATTATTTTGATCTGCGTGAAGCTAAGAAGGCATTAGAAAAGACAGATACACCGTTCACTCCGGCGATCGGCATTATCATTGCGATGGTCGACAGCATTGCCATGATCAAGGAGCGGGGTTTACAGAAGATGTTCAAAGATTACGCACGTTTGGCGGCTGGGGTCAGGGCTGGATGCAAGGCGATCGGTTTGGAGTTATACACCGATCCATCGTGTGCGACCAATGTCTTAAGCGCGGTGAAATTGCCCGCGGGCATCGACGGTGAGAAATTAGCCAAGATCATGCGCGATACCCATGGCATCACCGTGGCCGGCGGTCAAGACGCATTAAAGGGAAAGATCATCCGCATTGCTCACATGGGCGCGTTGGATGAATACGATATTTTGACGGGACTGGCGTGTTTGGAAAAAGTGTTGAAAGAAATGGGCCATCAATTTGAATTAGGCGCCAGTTTGACAGCGGCACAGAAAGTGTTTAATCAAAAATAACATTTTCCCTCCCTCTTGTGGGGAGGGTAAGGGAGGGGGATATGGTCTTATTTCACCCCCACCTGGCCTCCCCCATGAATGGGGAGGAAATACCCGTAATAAAAAAATATAAGAATGAGGATTATATGTTCAAGGTCTTGATCAGTGATAAATTAGAAAAAGAAGGTCTGGATATTTTTGCGGCAGAGAAGAATATCACGGTCGATTGCAAATTCGGCATACCGGCGGCAGAATTAAAGTCGATCATCGGGGAATATGACGCTTTGATCGTCCGTTCAGGCACACAGGTGACTGCGGAGATCATTGAAGCGGCCGCAAAATTAAAGGTCATCGGCCGTGCGGGCGTGGGGTTAGATAACGTGGATCTGCCGGCAGCGACCAAAAAAGGCATTGTTGCCATGAACACACCGGCGGGGAATACAACCTCCACCGCGGAACATACCATGAGCCTGATCCTTGCTTTGTCCCGAAATATCGCACAAGCGGTAGCTTCGGTCAAGGCTAGCAAATGGGAGCGTGCTAAGTTCACTGGTGTCGAGTTGTATGGCAAAACGCTCGGTATCATTGGTTTAGGCCGTATTGGTTCAACCGTTGCGAAAATGGCGCAGGGTTTCGGCATGAAGACCATCGGGTATGATCCATTCCTGTCAGCAGATATCGCGGCAAAGAACGGCATTACCTTGGTCGATCTTGATACGATTTATAAAACCGCGGATTATATTACGGTGCATATTCCTAAAACGGAAGAAACGACCAATATGATCAGTGATGCGCAGATCGCGCTCATGAAAAAATCTGTGCGTCTGATCAATTGCGCCCGTGGCGGGATCATCGACGAGAAAGCTTTGACTGCGGCATTGAAAGAAAAGCGCATTGCCGGCGCAGCGTTGGACGTGTATGACGTTGAACCTCCTGATTTTACGCAGGAGATATTCAAGTTGGATAATTGTGTGACCACGCCTCATTTAGGTGCCTCGACTTCCGAAGCGCAAGTGAACGTCGCCATCGAGATCGCGCATGCGGTGAAAGACGCGCTGTTAGGCCGCGGGATACGCAATGCCGCTAATTTTCCGTCATTGTCGGAAGAAGCGTACAAAGGCGTTGAGCCTTATTTGAATTTGGGTGAACGCATGGGTAAATTTGCCGGGCAATTGGTCCAGGGCCGTATCAGTGCGGTCAAGGTTACCTACAGCGGCAGTGTCACTAAACAGAATATCAAGGCCATTACGATGGCTGTCGCCAAAGGCATTTTGACGCCGGTGTTAGGCGAAGGGGTCAATACCATTAATGCGCTCAACATGATGAAGGACCGCGGCATCGATATCGCGGAGATCTCCTCTAATGTCGAGGGTGAATATGTGAATTCGATCGCGCTGGATGTCACGACCGACAAAGAGAATTTCGCTTTGTTGGGGACGTTGACCAGCAATAAGCAGCCGCGCATCGTAAAGATCAATAATGTCTATGTCGAAGCGATACCGGCGGGTCATATGCTGTTCATCAATAATAATGATAAACCAGGCATTGTCGGAGCTATAGGGACGATCTTGGCAGGGGCCAATATTAACATTGCCGGCATTACCTTAGGTCGCGAGAATCAGCAGGGGGTAGCGGTCAGTGTGGTCAATGTGGACAGTGAGATCCCTGAGACTGTCATCGCACAATTACGTCAGACAAAGAATATATTGTTTGTCAAAACCATTAAAGTTTAACGGGTGTCATGTTCATTCTGCTCATTAATGTTATTTGGGCGGCTTTAAAAGACGGTTTAAGCCTCAACATGATCATGATCAGTGCGGTGTTAATGGCCTTGTATCTGCTTGGCTGGTTTCGCGGCACTAAGGTTAATCTTTTTATCGGCTTGTTCATTGTTGAGGTCATGCTCTTTGGGTTTGCAGCGCACCTGGATATCGTTACGTTCAATAATCCTTTGAGGCTTTTTTCTTTATATTACGATCTTACGGCCGGGATCTTGCTGATCGCTGGTATCGCGCTTTTAGCGGGTTGGGCGAAGACGATCAGTGCAGGCGGAGGAAAAGAGTCCTTATATTCAGGGCTGTTCACGGAGAAAAGCGGTGTAAAGTTCGGGTTTTGGCAAAGCCAGCTGATAAGCGTGTTGATCATTGTTGCCGCCTCCGCGCTGACGATCAAAGACATGGGCTGGGCAATGGACCCCTATATGACCGCTTTATCGAATAATATTTTTGCCAGGGTCGAAGGGTCGATCAGCATACTCAGTTTATGTTTGTATACATTGGTGAAGTTCTGGTTGATCTGGGCAGTTATTTTTATATTCTCAGGTTCGGTGCTTACCAGGCGTTTGAAGATCATGATCGCGGCGGCATTTTTCCTGGCCGCTGGGTCTACTTTATTTTATGTAAAATGAATCCGTCAAGGAGGGTTTGATAATGAATTTGAGCGTAATTGGAGCGCAGTGGGGTGATGAGGGCAAGGGTAAGCTGATCGATATCCTGTCGGAAGATGTGGATGTTACGGTCCGGTATCAGGGCGGCAACAATGCCGGCCACACGGTTATCGTCGGCGATAAGGAATACATCTTTCATCTGATCCCATCCGCTATTCTAAGGCCTACTAAGACATGCGTGATCGGCAATGGCGTTGTCATCGACCCTAAGGCATTGCTTGTGGAGATCGATGACCTCAAGAAGCGCGGTCTTCCTATGACGGAAAAGCAATTAAAGATCGCCGCCAATGCCCATGTGGTTATGCCGTATCATCGGGTCATGGATCAATTGCGCGAGAGCAAACGGGCCAATAAGATCGGCACGACCGGCCGGGGTATCGGGCCGTGTTATTCCGATAAAGTAGGGCGCATGGGTGTGCGCATGATCGATCTCTTGAATCCCAAAGTACTCAAGGCGAAACTTGCTGATAATTTGAACGAGAAGAATGCTATCTTTGTGAAGGTCTATGGTTTTAAGAATTATGATTTTAGCGAGATCTATAAAGAATATTTAGCTTACGGACGCCGTCTAAAACCTTATATTTGCGACACCGCTTTGTATTTGAACGATGCCATTGACCATAAGAAGCGCGTGCTTTTTGAAGGGGCGCAAGGGACATTCCTCGATATTGATTTCGGTACCTATCCATTTGTGACCTCTTCGAATGCTACCATGGGCGGTGTTTGCGCCGGCACCGGTGTGCCGCCGATGAAGATAGGCCGGGTCATTGCCGCAGTGAAAGCCTATACGACCCGTGTTGGTGAAGGCCCATTCGTAACGGAATTTGACACGAAATTAAATGACAGCATTCGCAGCAAGGGCCATGAATTCGGTTCCACGACCGGACGTCCCCGCCGTTGCGGCTGGTTCGATGCCGTACAGGTGCGTTATGCGGTCATCATCAATGGTGTCTCGGAACTTGCCATCATGAAACTCGATGTCATGGATGACCTCAAAGAGGTCAAGATCGCCACCTCTTATAAACATAAAGGTAAAACCCTCACTGAATTCCCTCACGATTATGAGGCTTTAACCCAATCCAAGCCGGTATATGAGACCATGCCTGGCTGGCAGGCAGACACGCGTGCAGTGCGCAAATACAAAGATCTCCCGGTCAATGCCCGCAAGTACCTAGAGCGCCTGGAAGCCTTATTAAAGGTCAAGATCAAGTACATCTCCGTCGGATCAAAGCGGGATGCGATCATTGTCCGGTAACGCTTAGCAAGCGTTTCCTGCATAATTCCCTCAGGGCTTGATTTTACCCTCCTTAATAGTGCATACTTTAACCAAGGTATGTGTTTCCCTATTATTAAGAGAAGGACTATGCTTACAAAGTTTCGATCCATTTTCAGGGTTTATATGACCATGGCGTTAATAGCGCTTAATTGCGTTGGGCCGCGTTTTGCATTTGCAGAAGAGCTGGTTGTGCCCCCCATGCCCAAGCCGGGTTCTATGGTTATGTTGAGCCAGGCTTATGATCCGGCCCATTTACAGGGAATGACCGTTCATCCTGATAATGCCTTGCAATTTGATTTTATCATGAACAAGGGCGAAGATGATCTAAGTGATGCTGATAAAAAGCAGGAATATAATAAGCTCATTAAGTATTTCTTAGCCTCCTTGACCATCGCCGATAAAGACCAATGGGTCAACTTATCACCTTATGAAAAAGGCCGCATTATCGAAGATGGTTTTGGGAAGACAGAAATGGGCCGGGACCTGCTGGCGCAGGATTATTTATTAAAGCAGATCACTTCATCGCTCATGTATCCGGAATCAGGTCTAGGCAAGAAATTCTGGGATAAGGTCTATGAACGGGCAGGCAAAGTATTCCAAGCGGCGAATATCCCTGTGAATACTTTTAATAAAGTATGGATCATGCCCGATGATGTTATGGTTTACGAAAGCGGCAACAGCGCCGTGATCTTAAAAAGCCATTTAAAGGTTATGTTAGAAGAGGATTATTTAGCCGTTAATCGCAACCGCCGCCAACCCGGGGACATGATGCTTGCCCCGCAGGGGAAAGCTTCGTGTCCCCAAGCCGGTTGCCAAACAGAACCCGGGTTGAACGTGAAAGCACCCCAGGGAGAGAACCGTTTGCGAACCCCAACGTCCCAAGTCATCCGAGACATCATCCTCCCCGAACTCGAAAAAGAAGTCAATGAGGGCAAGAATTTCGCCAGCCTAAGACAGATCGTCGGTGCCATGGTGTTGGCCACATGGTATAAGAAAGCCTTGAAAGAATCATTAATTGGAAAAATTTACGTTGATAAGGCTAAAGTTCTAGGTGTGGATAGTGATCCGCAAAGAAATGAATTGATCTACCAGCAATATTTGAAAGCGTTCAAAAAGGGTGCCTTTAATTTGATCAAAGAGGAAGAGGATAAATATACGCATCAGGTTATCCCGCGTAAATATCTCGCCGGCGGTTTTGACAGGGCGAGGACATCCATAAGGTATGTAAATAATGCGATGTTGGTTGCTAGGTCGGGGGGGAAAACAGGACTTTTTAATATGTTTAGTTCAGGGAGGAAAAGAAGTATTGATTCTGTCTTGGGATATTTCCAAGCAAGCAATAATTTAAAAACAGATAGGAGTGAGGATATTCAGATCCGCAATAAATTTAGAGAAATTGTAAAAGATATTTTTCGTGTAATAAGTCCCGCTAATATTACCGATCTTCGCGCAATGCGGGTAGGGTTACTTAGACGGTATTTTAGAAAAGACTTTTCTGGCAGTTTGAAGATGGATGACAAGTATAAAGATTTTACTGTAACAGAATCAATCTCTCTTGATGCTACTTTCCAATTAAGGGGTGTAGATGGAGCTACCTACAAGTATGAATTGAAAGAGGAAAATGACAGTTTGTATTTAGTAGACAACTGGACAAAGAAACATAAATATGTGCTGCCGGATGTATATCGTTTGTTGAATGTGCAGCCCAGCGATGAATTATCAAAAGTAATCTTTGATCAATTGATCGAGGAAGGCTTCTTAGTTAAACATCGTGGTTTATATGGAATTAAAAGAAGCAAAGGGTTCGGGGCGTTCTTCATAAGGCTTGATCAGCTTAAATCAATTATAAATCTTAAGCCAGCAGTAAATAGGGTCATAAATATGTTTGTGTTGCATTGTGCTAGTTCGGTACCAGTAACTGTTGATTCTGTTCAAAAAACTAGTGTTAGTTTAATGGTTAGTGTTGTTCCTCGTGAGGGAGTGTTTGATTTGTATCTCTTCCATGAAATTTCCGACAAAGCCATGACCGCGAATGATGCGGCGATGAGTGGGCGGGATAGGGTTGATCTTGCTCCATTTAATTTTCATGAGTCACAAATAAGCGCTATTGCTGATCTGGGAACATTGAAGATCGCTGGACTGGGCAATATTGTTGTATCGACGATTAATGGCCAAATAAAATTTTCACTTCTTGGTAAAGATTATCCATCCCATCAAGCGGTAAGTGCAGTAGGAAGATTTGAAGAAGCTTATTTAGCAAGGCTGGAGAAAGGTCGTTTCTTGCCTTTGTTGACAAATGCCAATGCTGAGGATCTGATACGCAGAGTGAAAGATTTTAACGGGTTACGACCGGAAGATCGTATTAATTTCTTAACAAAAGTTCTTGGTTCTATCGGTGCGACAATGGAAATAAGATCAAACGATGGACGGATCGCATCAAGGTTTGTGCTCATTCCAAGTGGGGATAAGCAAACGATGCGGGTAATAACCTATTACGGTCAGCCTCCTCAAATTACTTATGTTAGGCATGGGGAAGATTTCCAAGCTTTATCTCAAGAGCAGGTTTCAAGGGAAGCGAGAGCAGCTGGGGTTATGCTTCAGTCGATCAAACAATTTGTTGCACACAATAATAACGGTTCGTTTATTGGCATCGTTGATATCTTAGGGGAAACTCACATTGATTCATTTGATCCAGAGTCTGTTCGAGGGGAAAGGATTATAAGGTTTCGAAGAATTCTTAATACAGATAATCGAGGGTTATTTGATTCTATAAGTGGTGGTAGGAGTCTTCCATTTAGGCTAACGCGAGTTGATCAAAGACAATGGAAAGTTGAGGCGGATGTTAATTTGATCTTAAGAGAAACAAATGGTGAGCCTCTGCCGCTGCCTACACCATTCTGGAATCAGGTTATTGAAAGTGTCAACGCACACATCAACATGGACAATGCGCAGTTAGGCCTTGAGGCTGAAGGAACCGATTTGGGCGGTATCGACCTCAATTCGGCTAATTTTGACATGCGTATCAAGCGGGACGGGAAGGGGATGGTTTTGCCTATGCCTTTGCAGGATATGAAGTTGCTAGAAAGCATCGAGGGGTTTGTGCCCAATATCATGGAGATCACGCCTGCGGTGAATGTGCCGATCCTCTCGGAGATAGAAGAACAATTAAAGCTGGCCAAGAACGTTGCCTCTGCCACATGATGTGCTGCCCAATTCCCTTGACTTAACCATTGGCTTGTGATATTTTGATTGTCTAAATTTCGTTAACTAAACCCATGGATAGGGAGTGTGTTATGTTTTTTCGTAAGTTATGCAGTTTCTTCGTTATTTTATTTCTCATCGCAGGTTTATCCGGCTGTACCGTCATTTTTCAAAAAGGCCGCCGCACGGATATCGAAAAAATCTCAAAATTAAAGAGTGACTTGTCCGAACTTGAACGCGCCAAGGAAGAATTAGAGAATCGTTTAAAGAGCGAGATCGGTGACAAACAGGTAAAGGTCGAGATGCAGGAAAAAGGCCTGGTCATTACGTTCGTCGCTGAAGTGTTGTTCGATTCCGGCCGCGCGATATTACGCAAGGATTCCGCCCCTAAATTAGAAAAGGTGGCCTCTGTTCTTAATACCACGGTAGCCGATCTGAACATCGGGATCGAAGGGCATACGGATACACAGCCGATCAAGAAATCCGGATGGAAATCGAATTGGGAGTTGTCTACTGCCCGTGCTTTAAGTGTGTTGCATTTCTTGAGTGAAAAAGGCGTTACCGAACCGCGTATGGCAGCGACGGGTTATGGTGAGTATAAACCGGTTGCGGATAATAGTTCCAAAGACGGACGTCAAAAGAACCGTCGCGTAGAGATCGTTATTTTACCAAAGACCGAGAAGCAAAAAGCACAAGAAGAATAATTGCTTTGGGAGGTTCTGATGAAGAATACGCTGCTTATCGTGATCGCTTCTGTCGTTACTATCAGTGCTTTGCTTTTGGCTTTCTTTTCTTTCGAGAAACAAAATAAGCTGGGAAAAAGCTTGGAAGAAGAGAAATATGGCCGTCTGGTGGCGGAAGAAAGTTCCCAGAAAAGCGCCGCAAAGCTGGCCACATTGGAAGTCCAGCTAAGGTCCGCGGAAGATAAGATGTCAAAGGTCAAGGATGTATTGGATCAGGAAAAAGGCGTCAATTCTGATCTTAAGGGGCAGTATGAGAAGTTAGAGCAGACCAAGTCAGACCTTGAGAACAAGGTCAGGGAATTAGCCGCGCAAAAGCAAGAAGCGGATAAGAAAGCGCAAGAGTTAGCGGCGAAGATCGACGCGGCGGCACAAGTTGCGGCAGCAGCACCTGCGGCACCGGCGGTTGCGGCAACACCCTAAAGGTATTCAAGCAGGTTCCAAGCGTATGAGGGGGAGATTATCCCCCTTTTTATTTGCTCCAAATGTAAAGTTTTGAGTACCCGATCATCAGTCGAAGGATAGAATGGTTCCAGAAGATAAGATCCCTTCACATGTAGCGATCATCATGGACGGCAACGGCCGTTGGGCAAAGGCCCGGCATTTGCCCCGTACCCAGGGGCACGCGGAAGGTGTCAAGCGCGTTGAAGAGCTGATCCTTCAGGCGCATCATCTCGGCATCAAAGTACTGACATTGTATGCGTTCTCGATGGAGAATTGGAACAGGCCCGCGGAAGAGGTGAGCATGCTCATGCGGCTATTCATCATGGTATTATCGCATCGGGTGAAAGATCTGGCGGATCAGGGCATACGATTAAGGTTCATAGGACGCCGTCAGGGCGTTCCGGCAGAAGTATTAAAGGCGATCGATGCGGCCATGGATAATACCAAGCATAATTCTGAACTGACCGTCAATATCGCTTTCAATTATGGTAGTCGCGCGGAAATGGTGGATGCTTTCAAATGTGTCGCACAGGACCTTTTGGATAAAAAGATCACCGTGGACGAGATCAATGAAACGGCAATTACAAAGTATTTATATACAGCAGGTCAGCCGGAAGTGGATCTGTTGATCCGAACCTCCGGTGAACAGCGCATCAGTAATTTTTTGTTATGGCAGTTATCTTACGCGGAATTTTATTTTACGGAGAAATTCTGGCCTGAGTTTAATGCCGCGGAATTTGAAAATGCCTTGAAGGTCTTTGCCACAAGACAACGTCGTTACGGAGGCGTGTATGCCTAAGAACCGCCTGCTTTCAGCGATTTTTATGACGGGTATCAGTGTCTTTGCGGTCATTAATGAATGGATGTTCATCGCCGTGATCTGTTTTCTGACGGTGGGCGGCTTATATGAGTTCTTTTACATGGTTAAAAAGAAGGATGTCCCGATCTATAGTTATACGGGGACGTTCATCGGATTATTGATCCCTCTTTCTATCTTTACGCGTTTTGAGTTGACGAAAAATTGGGAATTGCTTTTTATTGTTGTTGGATTTTTATTGATCTTGCTGATGCAGTTCTCCCGCAATGATAATAAGAACGCTATTTTAGGCTTGTCCACCACGCTTTTTGGGGTACTGTACGTGGCCTGGTTCTTTAGTTTTCTGGTCAAGATCCGTTTATTGCGCCCGGGTATAGAGGGTGTGAAATTATTGGCGTTTATTTTATTGGTCACCAAGGCGGCGGATATCGGCGCTTATTTAGTCGGAAGCAAATTTGGCAGAACACCGCTTATGCCGAAAGTAAGTCCGAACAAATCTGTTGAAGGTGGTGTTGGTGCGTTGATCTTTAGCATGGGCGTAGCGGTATTGTTCCGTTCGTTCTTGCCGGATTCTATCCATTATCCCATATGGCAGATCTTGTTCATGGGCGCGTTCTTTGGCGGTTTAGGTCAATTAGGGGATCTGTCTGAGTCTTTGATCAAGCGTGATTGTGGTGTGAAGGATTCGGGTAAATTGATGCCGGGTTTAGGCGGCATCCTGGATATGATCGACAGTATTTTATTTGCCGCTCCGGCATTTTATTTATACATCAGTTCTTCATTGAAAAGTTTGCCGTAAGCATGCAGAAGAAAAATATTGCGATCTTGGGATCTACCGGCTCAATTGGGATCAACGCGCTTAAAGTGGTCGACCGGTTTCGTGACCGTTTTAATGTGGTGGCCTTAAGCGCATATCAGAATAAAGACCTGTTGGCGAAACAACAGGCGAAATATAAAATAAAACATGTGGCTTTGGGCGCAGACAACGCGCAGGCACTGGTTGATTTCGCAAGCTTGAAAGAAGTGGA
>JANNCL010000058.1:0-7013 GCA_031386565.1 Candidatus Omnitrophota bacterium | reverse complement strand
AATCGTGTGATAGAAGATATGTATAAGAAATTCAAAAGAAATCCTAATATAAAGAACGTAGGAATGGTGTTCACAGACGAAGGAACACAAGTTAAGCCATTGCCTAACTTTGTTAGCAATGCACGAAGAAAATGGGAGCATTATGAAAAAGTTGTTGATTTAATGTTTTCTTCTCCTCCGGGTAAGAATTATGGAGAAAATGAGGCTTTTTTAAAGCAAGAAGTTCTCAAGACAGTAAGATATGCAATGATGGATCTTCCTGAGGTTCTTGTTATGCTGCACTCGGATCTTGAGGGTATGTCTTTTTTTACAGTGCCGGCAAAAATCAGCGATGAACAAGCTGCTAATGCTAATGAAATAACACAGAGCGGTTATGATCTTGGAGTATTGCTAGGGTTGGGAGTCATACAACAGACTGACATGCAATTTCTAAATGATTTAAATAAAGTGTCTACTATTCAAGACCTTGATCTTAAACAAAAAGGTTATGAAAAAGCCAAAGACGCTTTAATTGCTAAAATACAAGCAAGTCCAAAATTTAGAGAAGATGCAAGGTTGGCACAATATGTCAAAGGCATAGAGGAGCGCATTAAAAGACAAAGAGATTCTATTTTATTATCAAGAAAAGTTGGCCAGCAGGTACAAGCAGTTGTCAGTCCTTTAATAAAAGGATTACAAGGCGATCTCATCATCGTTGCAGGCGGGCAATTGCCTGATGGTTTCGATGAAAAAATAGAGGGAGCTGATGTAGTAAAGGAACTTGTGGTTCAGGACAATGCTATGAGAAACGTAGAAAGAACCAAACAAAGCAGTCGGCAGGATAATGTAACCCCTGTTGGCGGTATCGACCTAAACAACGTGGATCAAGCCATGCAAAGCAGTGGCCAGAATATTAAATTTAATGTATCCCCGGAACTATTAGAAAAGTTCAAGAACGCCCCCGGCCTAGCCCCCGTGATCCTCAACATCCTCCCTCTGTCCAGCCTCAAAGAATTTTTGCAGTAAAAAGAGCGGGATGCAGGAGAATGTGATATAATTCTTTCGGAGGGTAAAAAATATGGTAAAAGTTCATGAAAATTTTGTTGTGGATCAAAAAGGCAATCGCAAATCGGTGATCCTGCCGTATAGGGAATACGAGGGTCTACTAGAGGACTTAGCAGACTTAGCGGTCATTGCTGAACGACGTAAAGATAAAAAAATTTCTCATATAAACTTTTCTGCCAGAATAAATAAGGGCTAAAGGTTCGAATGAAAAAGATCTATTTGGACACGTCTGTTATTAGTGCCTATAATGACATTAGAGAGCTTGAAAAGTTAGAACAGACCAAAGATTTTTTTAAAAAAGCAAACCAAGACGCTGACATATATGTTTCGACTTTAGTAAAAGATGAAGTATCGGCAATCAAGAATATTGAAAGAAAGAAGGATTTGAACACACTCATATCAAAATACAAGAGTCTTACAATCACCGACGAGATAAATCAATTAGCTGAATATTATATTAAAAATGAATTGATTCCTGATAGTCATATCGAAGATGCGGTACATCTTGCCATTGCCACAGTTAATGAAATGGATCTTTTGATCAGCTGGAATTACACGCATTTAGTGAAACTGAAAACAAGACATTTAGTTAACGCATTAAACTTAGTGAGTGGTTATAAAGAGATCGAGATTATTTTGCCCATTGAATACTAGGAGGTGCGAAAATGCAGGAACCACATTTTTTGAGAGAGATCCATAAATATCATTTGCAAGAGAATAAGAAGCATAAAAATAAAACTGTTGGCGAACGATTAAAAATGATCCAGCTCAGGGCGAATAAATTAGAAACACAAAAACCCCGAGCGGTGTCGGTCATCTAATGCGCGTTACTTGCAATCATCCTGAAATGTTTGATGTTAATAAAGCAATAAAAGAATCTCTTCTTCCAAGAACAAAGATCAAGCAATTACATAATGAGATCAAAAGGGACTATCCCAATGATCCGCTATTATACGAATTGCATATGATTCGAGCATTGAATGGCCGAATGGCCAAGATTTCTGCCCGGACACGCTCTATCTAGACGGAACACCGGTATTAAATAACAACTAACCTTCAGATTTTTTCAAAAACACTCCTTTGTAAAAAGACCGTTATGCATACAACCGCAGGAAAGTCATGACTAAACTGCACAGGTATTCAGAAAAGTCAGCCGCTTTAACATCATTTTGCCGGCCTTTTTGATGTTATCTACAGTATTTTCCATAGAATAATTTAGGGATTTCTTAATAGATCGTGAGTGCCGATCTTGCGGAGGATGATCACATCGTTCATCTTTTGATAAGTGATGCGGTAATTCGTGTTGACGCGTATTTCGTAAATGTCATTATGCCCGGACATCTTTTTATTCTCTAAAGATGGATGTGAAGGGGTTTGTTTCCAGAAAGCCTAAAGATTTCTTGGTAAGACCTTGTACTTCGACGGGGATCATTTTATAAAGCTTAATGAAAGTTCTTGTTGCTTCAATCTTCATTCCGGGAAACCATTCTTTTTTCCATCTAAGATATCAAAAAGAGCTTCTAAATTGTCGGTTTTAGTTATCTGGCCATTTTGGATATCTTTTTGGGCTTCAAATTCCTCCTTTTGCCAATCTTTGGTAAAGAAATATTCCTGTGATTTTGGAATTGATATTTGTTGTTCAATAATCAACCGATCGCCTTCAATATGAACATCCACTAAGGTGTTTTGTGATAGCCCAAGTTTTGTAATATATTCTTTTGGGATAGTTATGTGACCGTTTGAACCCATTTTTTTAATCATAGAACTCCTCCATTAAATAAGTTTAGCATAGAAAATTAATATGTCAAATTTAAAATCTTAAAAACTCATAAATTTACAATAGAATGGAAATTAATTTAACATCCATTCTGATTTTAATTTCCAGACTGGAAATTAATTATTGAAATTTGATAGAAATAGTCAGAACGTATAATAAATATGAATAATATATTTAAATGGACCCGCGCAATGGGTTCGGCTAAAACAGTGTTTTTTAAGTACAAAAAAACATAAAACAGTTTTAAAATTACACATAAAACAGAGATTTTAATAACTATTTAAAAATATATTTTGAAAGGAATGTAAGTCATTGATAACAAACACAATAAAATCGTAATATAATTTGCGAAAAACTGGTAATTTTTATATAATGTGTTATATTAATCGTATGATTCACGACGGGAAATCAGAAAACCCAGAACAGGTCAATAAAATTTCCGAAAATATTTCTCCGATTTCGGGGAATTCCAATTTAGTTCTTCCCACAACTTCCAGCGAACCCGTTATGCAGGTTGGCGGTTTTGAACCGCACCATACTAGCCGTTTTGGTTTATGGATCCGTTCTGTCGCGCTGTTAGTCTTAGCTGTTTTTATTCCCGATCAAGTTAGCTGGGCTTTTAGTTATAATCCGAATGTGCTCTGGGGTGAACGCGCGGGAGTAGTGCGTTTTGTTGAACCGGGAATGGAAGTCCCGCAGTCTGCCGCGTCCCAAGTCGGCGGCTCTGTTCGTTACTTATTAAATCAGATATCTAATAATAGCAATTCTTCTAATGTTTTAATTAATCTAGATGCCTCAAAAAATAACGCCTTAGAATTGCAAACCCGCGCCACGTTCGATAAAAACAAAATCGCGGCGATCGTCGCTTGGATCAATGATCCAAAAGTCCACCCGATCAATTGCGCCACCTATAGCTTGAAAGACATTGCCGACAGCCAGAACAAAGGACGCAGTGTTCAAGAGCTCGCGGTGCTGACGATCGCGACCGACCTGATCGGCGACATCATTAAAGTCGGCGAGCCAAAACTGAAGACCACCTTGTTCGCCATCAACAAGGTCGGAAATGCGCTGGGCTTGAATTATGTCAGCGTGAAAGTTGCCCGCGAAGATGTGTTGAAATTGAACACGCCGTTCATTGCTCACTTGAAGGGCGAACATTTTGTTACCGTCAAAAAAGTAACCGCTTCAAAGGTTTACGTTTCCGACTTAGGTAAAGCCCAGATCCTTGATCGTCAAGAGTTGGAAGGCAAATTAGACGGCGTTGCTTATGCTCCGGATCCTTCAAAGCAAGACATTGAGAAAGCTCCAAAGATCGAATTTGAATACATCCCTAAAGCCTTGCAGGCTTTTGCCTGGGGGGATAAGTGGCGCGATAGAAGAAGCGAATTGCCGGGGTTGGTTAAGGATAGTACGGTTTATATGCAACTGGGCATTACAGTTGCAAGCATGTTCATTCCTGGCGCCAATATAGGAGCCATTACTTTTAGTTTAGCGCTGTCTGGTTTTTTGAATACGGTTGCGACCATTTGCGTTCAGGCTGGGAAATGTGATGCAAAAAATGCTTTTATACTTTCTAGTGCTTTGAGTATGGCGATCACAATGGGAGCTGGAGTTGGGGGATCGCCGGCTACTGCAGATGTGGCCGGAACGACCGCTGCAAATTCCGCATCGGTTTTAGATTCGTTGAAAGAATCAATGAGCAATCTTTGGGAGGGCATAAAAAGTTCGGTAAAGAACATATTTAGCGAGACAGCAGAGGTAGTTGGTTCAGCGGAACAGGCTGTAACAGGCACTGCCGGCGCTGCAGGTTGGAGTTCTGCGGCCGATTCACAGTTGGCCTATCAAAATATGCCCAACCAAGGTATTCCACAATGGGATTGGTATGATGGCGGCATGTCGGCAGCAGCAACAAAAGTGGTTTCAACTCCTTGGTATATAAAATTTGCCGTTGGTTTTGTTGCGGGTGCGGTGACAGGGTATGTCAAATACGCAGTGCTTCAGTATATAAATAAAAAGATGGGATGCGATAAACAGCAATGCACGGGTTCAAAACAAATCATTAATGAATTTTTGGGCATAGTTGCGACATCTTTGGCTGAGGGTATGGTGCTTCGAGTGGGAACAGCTGTTTTTGATAAAGCTACTGGTAGTCAAACGGGCAAATTATTTGGTTTTGGGAAATCAGAAGAGGCAAACGATGCTGGAAAACAAGGGGCATACAAAAAAGCGCAAGAATTAGCACAAAAAGCAGGATATGACAAGGTCGCTTTGGAAGGCTTTGGTAAACCAAATGCAGATGGCCAATTCTCGGATCCCAAAGCACAGGATCTTTTCAATTCAACAAAATCAAATTGGATTAATGATAATTTTTCTATGGATGGAGGCCTGGAGAATAAAGGATCCATTCATTTAGACAAAGAAGGGAATCTTATATACGACAGTGCTGAATTAAGAAATGCCACGGCTCAAGGAAGGGCTGCTGCTTTATTAAAGGCGGGAGATTGGAGTCCAGAAACAATCCCCGATGCGCTTTCTTTGGCTTTTAAGTCCCAGCTGATTAATATGGCGGGTCAACTGTCAATGATGGCGGTGCGATTAATTGCGCTTCAGGCCTTTAATATTAAGGCAGACTCGTTGTCTTCTCAATCTTTGGGACAATTCATGAACTATACTGGAAGCGCTATGGCGGATCAGTATATTTCAGGAGCGGATGTTTCTTACCTGTTTAAAGGAAAGAACAATGATTTCTGGACTAGTTCTATTGGTCAAGCCATTAAGGTAGGGGCCATGCAAGCGGTGCTTTCAATGGCTTTTGACTCGTTAGAAAAGTCTCAGCTGGGACCCAATGATAATTCATATGACTATAGAGAAAGGCGCTCTCAATTTAGAGGGATGTTTTTCTTGTTGTCATCATTCTCTGCTGCGGGACTTAACTATTATATGAATAGTTTAGGTTCAGAGACAGAGATAAACACAATGGGGGGGCTAAAAATAGCGAAGAATCAAGCGCCTAATGTTGATGACGCAGGTAATGGTATCGCGTTACCATTTAAGCCAAATTATTCTTTGGGATCAGACGGGGCTCAACAAAATACAATATCTAATAAATCAATTCTTCCTAGTACTGATGATGGACGGCTGATTGTTAATATTAATTCAGACTCTTCAACAACGGACGATCAAAGTCAAGTTCCTATTAATGGCTCGGGTTTTAAGATTAATTCTCTTTCGGTTAAGAAATTGATCACTGTGGATGATAGGGGCATTGTAGATTCAATTTTGAATAATTTGGGAACAGGAACCAATACAAATTATATGACAAAAGGCTTGATGACACAGGGCATTGAAACATTGTTTGGAACACCGTATATAGGGGTATATCAAAAAACAGGCAGCTGGGGATCGGCAAATAACTTTTTGGCTTATCAG
Source organism: Candidatus Omnitrophota bacterium (assembly GCA_031386565.1). Classification (GTDB taxonomy): domain Bacteria; phylum Omnitrophota; class Gorgyraeia; order Zapsychrales; family Fredricksoniimonadaceae; genus JACQQW01. The sequence continues at coordinate 763 of JANNCL010000058.1, read as the reverse complement.
AACACCATTGCAGGAATGTCTGGGATTACAGCTGAATGGGCGCTACAAGTCGGAGAAGCTGAGAAAAAAGCGAGGGCCCAAGCAGAGGCAGATGGAAAGCCATTCAATAGAGAAGCTTTTATAATCTCTTTGTGGCAGCAACATTTATTAAATCCAGGCATTATGAATGTTGATCATGTTTCTTCATCGCTGATTAATTCGATTTATGACAATATTAAAGCTTTTATTGAAATTCCTTTGTCAGCGGAATCTGGGAAAAGGTATGCGCTGGCACAACAACAACTTCAATTGGAAAGAAAAGGGGCGGAAGCACAAAGCGCTGTGTCATTGGCGGCTTCTAGCGAAGACCTTCAACTGCCCGTCGGGTTTGCGGCTGAAACTGACAAGGCGTCTTCAGATTCGGCCGCTGTTGCGGCAGCCGCCGGGGGTAATTCTAACCCTGAAGCCGCAGCACTAAGAAATATTTTTCTGAGAATGGCGCAATTGAATAGCTGGGGGCTCGGTTACAGAGGATATTTTCAGATCATGAGTGAGGCTAAACAACAAGGAAATAACTTTGTTATATCAAATAATAATTTAACCAGTTATGGCCAGTGCGATGAAAGCGGAACTTGTACGATAACAGCTTATGGCGGTAAGGATTATCTTACTGCGGAGTCTAAACCCAATTCGTTTGGCACACAAGTTCCGGTAAGCCTATTTACTGATTTTACCCGCAGATCTTTTTCGCAACTCTTATTGATGTCAGCCGCAAATGAGGGTC
>JANNCL010000051.1:0-7654 GCA_031386565.1 Candidatus Omnitrophota bacterium | reverse complement strand
CAAAGAAGTGCCTTTAAAAGAACGATTGGCATTAAGCATTGCGATGTTCCCTCGGGGAGAAGTAGGTGCCGCGGTTTTACTGATTGGATTGGGATATGGGTTTGGCGGATATGTCACGACCTTGGCAATGTTAAGCCTGGCATTTAATCTTGTCTTAACCGGATTGTTTGTTTGGATTGTTATTCGTTGTAAATAAAAATTACAGCAGTTTTTATTTCTTTATAGTTATAATGGCTAGAAGAAACGGGAGCACCCACCATATTAAAGAACAGGAGATGTGCATTGATCCATTTTGTTGTAATCCGACATGGTGAAACTATTTGGAATAAAGAAAGGCGTTATCAAGGCAGTTTAGATACGTCATTGACCGCCAAAGGCAAGAAACAAATACAGCGTTTTGTTTCGGAGATATCAAAGTTCCAGCCGGATATTATTTTTTCTTCCCATTTGGGGCGCGCTATTGAATCGGCAAATATTTTATGCAAGCCTTTAGGAAAGAAACCGAAGATCGATGCGCGATTAGGCGAATTAGGTTTTGGCGCATGGGAAGGTAAGACCGCGGCGGAGTTAATGGCACAAAAAGATCCGGCATATTTGCAGTGGTATAAGGGCAAAGTCGTAACACCTAAAGGCGGAGAATCTTTGCGATCATTTCAGAAAAGGATCAATTCTTTCATCCGGTATTGCGAAAAAAATTTTGATAATAAAAAGATCATCATTGTGACTCACGGCGGGGCTATCAGGATGTTTTTGTCCGAGTTTCTAGACATTCCCCATCCGCGGTTGTTCCAATTCCGCGTAGACCCGGGATCTATTACGGTCATTGGAAAATATCAGCATTCCTCACAACTCATTTTATTGAACAGTCCAACGCCAATGAAAGGCATCGTTCCCATCGGGTGCGTTTAGTACAGAAAGGATAATTCATGGAGCGAAAGATCTTTATCAGTGCAAGGTTAGTATTGGGATTAATTTATGCAGTTTTCGGGGGGATGGGATTGGCGATGGCTTTTGGGTTCATGCAAATGCCCCAGCAGCCCATGCCTGAGCCGGCAATGGGGTTTATGAAAGGCATGATGGGAACAGGTTACTTTTTTCCGCTGCTTAAGATGACGGAAACTATTTGCGGCGTATTTCTATTGGTAGATATTGCCGCACCATTGGCCCTTGTTGTCTTGGCGCCAGTGACATTACAGATCATGTTGTTCCATTCCTGCTTAACACCAGGCGCAGGAAATCTGGTTCTGCCGCTAATAATGGTTATTACGCATGTGATCGCGATGAGCGCTTACTGGAGCTTGTATAGGCCATTGTTGACGCATCGAAAGTAGAAGCAGAACATGTTAATCTATTATCAAATTGAGGTGGCGTGATCATGAAGAAATTTTCAACACTATTGTTTTCATTATTATTAGCTGGCTGTGCGGGTTCTCTGCCGCCATTAAAGACTGTTGACCGCGTAGATCTACAGCGTTATATGGGGCCCTGGTATGTCATCGCCTGTATCCCGACTTTCATTGAAACAAAAGCTTACAATGGGGTTGAAACATACACGCTCCTTCCCGACGGCAGCATTGATACTGTTTTTACATTTAACCAAGGGGGTTTTGACGGTCCGGTGAAACGGTTCAATCCCCGCGGTTTTGTTGTGGATAAGATCAACAATTCAACGTGGGGCATGCGTTTTATCTGGCCTTTCAAGGCAGAATTCTTGATCACTTATCTTGCTCCAGATTACAGCCAGACTATCATTGCCCGTAACAAACGGGATTATTTTTGGATCCAAGCGCGCACACCTCAAATTCCCGAGGCTGATTATCAGCGTTTGCTTAGCATGCTGGCAGATCAGGGATATGATATTACCAAGGTTCGCAAGGTGCCTCAACGTTGGCCTGATAAAGGATAGCATTGCGGTCAAATCATACCGTTCGTTTATTTATATACATTGACTCTCTCTGATAAGAGAGTAGTATCAAGTTCACATCCGTTGATTTTTCCCGCGCATGTTGCTTTAGCTGCATTCTGAGAGTTAGAGCCTTTTCAACTTGGAGGGCCAATTCCTGTGTTTAGCGGCAAACAATCACTATCTGATCGTTTGGTCATCATGGGCGAACCCATCGCGCAGGGGTTTGCGGTGGGACGTATCTTGCATTTTCAGGATATTTTAACGAGAGAAAGTACAAAGCGTGATCTGAATGCGGGACAGGTTGAGGGAGAATTATCACGGCTGAAAAAAGCCATTGATAAAGCCCATATTGATCTGGGGGACCTAAAGTCAAAAGTCACTTATGAAATTGATGCCAAACATGCCGCGATCTTTAGTGCTCACCAATTGATATTAAAAGACATAGAACTGTTCAATGATATTGAGAATGGATTAAGGCAAAAATTGCTCAATGTTGAACAAATTGTCCAGGAGGTGTTCGGTTGCTGGGAAAGGAAGGTCCGATGCGCGGATACCGAAGATTTTCATGAACGGGCGAATGATGTGATCGATGTGGGTAAGCGCCTGTTGAAGGCTCTCGCCGGGGATGTAAAAGAGTTCAACATGACGGATCTTTTGACTGACGGGGTGATCTTTGCGAAGATACTGCTTCCTTCCGATACCGCATCGCTTAATATCAAGAATATTAAAGCCATCGTGACCATAGAAGGCACACAAAATTCGCATTCGGCGATCTTGGCGCGGGCTTTGGATATCCCGTTCGTTTCAAAAATTGACGGCGATATATCTGCGTTTCCCCATGGGACTCGGGTGATCGTTGACGGAAAAATCGGGACGATCATTATTAACCCATGGGAAACCGAGATCGAAACATATACAAGATTGATACAAAGGAGACTGACGGAGCGGCGCAAGGTGGTAAGACGGGCTTGCGATGTTCTGCTGGAGATCAACGCTAAGCGCATTAAGGTTGCGGCGAATGTCTCTTCCTGCAACGATATTAAAATGGCGAAAATTTACGGGGCGGATGCGATCGGCCTTTATCGCACAGGGCCGTTGTATATGGATAGCCCGAATTTACCAACGGAGGCATATCTTTTTGATCACTTAACTAGATCCTTGGAATTAGTCCGGGATCAAGATATAAACCTAAGGCTTTTGGATATGGGAGGGGATAAACGGCTTCCGTTTCTTGGTGCTGTTGAGTGCGTCAACCCTGCTTTAGGCCTTAACGGTATCAGACTGTTGCTTAAATACCCCCATTTATTAGAAGTTCAACTACGCGTTTTCTTAAGATTGAGCGCAACATTCAAGGTTAAGATCTCGGTCCCCATGGTGACATTGCCTAAAGACATGATCGACGTGCGGCGATATCTGTTGAAGGAGAAAGAAAAGCTAATCCGGGAAAAAATTCCTTTTAATGAGGGGATTCAGATGGGCGCGATGATCGAAACGCCGTCGGCATTGATGCTCTTTGATGAATTACTTGAATTATCTGATTTCTTTAATATCGGCACCAATGATATGGTGCAATATGTCATGGCTGCCGGTCGTGAAGATATTGATGTTGTGGATTATTATAAGGCGGGTAATCCGATCATTTTAAAAGCATTGAAGGAAGTGATCCGTAAATCGGAAGAACGCGGCAAGGAGATCAGCATTTGCGGAGAATTGGCAGGAAATTTAGATTTTACCAAAGCCTTGTTAGACATTGGTTTAAGGAATTTTAGCGTGCAGCCGGCATTTATCCCTTATGTTAAGAATAAAATATTTGGCTTCTTAAAGGATTCAAAAGTCCATGGATAATTACATCACATTAATCGCGTTTAGTTCCGTTGTTCTTATTTCCCACTTTTTTAATTTAATTGCCCGTATTTCGCGCATACCATCCGTCTTGCTGTTGATCGGTCTTGGCGTGATCTTGAAATATGGCAGTGTCTGCTGCCAAGTGGATATCCTCAATGTGACTAAGTACCTTGATCTATTAGGCACGATCGGATTGATACTCATTGTTCTAGAAGGCGCATCCGATCTAAAGATAAAGCGGCATAATTTTCCGATGATCAAGGGGTCTTTTAGCGCTGCTTTAGTCATGTTATTAGTTTCAACATCGGCCATTGCAGCCTTATTTTATTGGTGGTTGAATGTTGATCTAAGAGCAGCGATCGTTAATGCCATACCTTTGGGTGTGATCAGCAGTGCGATGGCTATTCCTACGGTTGTTGATTTTACGAAACATAAAAAAGAATTCCTCACCTATGAATCCATTTTCTCAGACATCCTTGGGATCACGTTTTTTAATTTTATGATCTTACCAAGCGCGTTAAATGTCGCTTGTGTGACAAATTCTATTTTTAAGTTATTGATCGTCATTGTCATGTCTGTCGTCGGGTCGTTTTTATTGTTATTGTCTCTGCGAAATATGAAGACTCAAACGAAGTTCTATATTGTTATCGCGTTGCTTGTTCTTTTTTATTCCGTGGGCAGGCTCTTTGATTTATCGTCGCTGTTATTAGTATTTACTTTCGGGATATTATTAAATAACACAAATAGCATTGCCTGGTTCAAGACTTCCGGGAACACCGAGCAAGAAAAGATCGATCGGGGATTGGAACAATTTAAATCCATCGTTTCTGAATCGGCATTCTTGATCAGGACATTTTTCTTTGTCGTTTTTGGATATTCGATGGATATCATGAGCTTATTTGAAAAGAATGTAATAGTCGTTGGGACGATGATCGTTGTTATATTGTTCTTGATCAGATTTCTTTACCTGAAGTTCATTATGAAGGCGCACGTATTCCCGGAGATCTTTATCGCCCCCAAAGGTCTGATCACTATCCTATTGTTTTATAGTATTCCCAGATCCCTGGCCATCAAGTCTTTTAGCGAGGGTGGGGTGGTGTTCTTTGTGATCCTGGTAACAGGCCTGCTGATGCTGGCCAGCGGCTTCTCGAAAAAACATTTAAATACGCGAAGCAGCCCTCCTTAGTTACAGTGACGTAATATCTGTCTCTTCCCTCATTAATGACTAGTGGTATACCTGGGTACAATTGTTTCGCCATGGTTACTTCTCTAAGATAACATTGTGAACAAAGAGATAACGTTCTAAAAAGGAGTAGTAATGGCCCAGGATCCGCCGGAGAAAAAGAAAGAATCAGATCAACCAACATACGAAGATCAGCCAATGCCGATCTTGAAAGATGAGGATAAAGATGCCCAAGATAAAAAATAAGAAGCTAAAAAAAGAAGCGCTTATAAAGAAGGTCGATCCTAAGAAAGCGCAGAAAAAAGTGGTGGTTTCTTTGCCGCCCAAGAGAAAGTTATTGAAAAAGAAAGTTGAAGCGCCGGTATTATTGCCGCCCAATCAGGCGAGAATATTGCTTGAGAGTATCGACGGATGGAAAATAACGGATGATCATAAGATGATCTATCGTGAATTTATTCTGCGTAATTTTAAGGCCGCTGTCGACCTTATTGATAGGATCGCTGTTATTGCACAAAAGGACAATCATCATCCCGATATGCATTTGACGCAATACCGTAATCTGCGCATCGGACTGACATCCCATGATCTGGGTGGACTATCCAACAATGATCTTCAGATCGCGCAAAAGATCAATAAGCTGCCTAAGAAATTAAATCATTATTAGGTGAAATCGGGACACATTGATTTTTAATTAGAAACTCAATGTGTCCCGATTCTTTTATTTTTTTGTTATACCAGGGTACAATAGATTTTTATTGAGTTTTCCTTGAGAATGACGTATATGGTTAGCTATGTTAAGGTTTATTTAAGAAATCTGTGGTCTTTTTTTAGCCGCAGTGAATGGGCTATCCATTTGCTGGGGCTTTCAAAATTGAAGAATGCCGCGCCTAAGCCGGGACTGGTGATGGTCCAGATCGACGGATTATCATTGACTCAATTCCAGCGGGCGATTGAGCACGGGCATCTGCCTTTCTTAGATTCCCTGCTTCAAAAAGAGCGGTATATCCTGCATTCTTTTTATTCCGGTGTACCTTCTAATACTCCGTCAGTTCAGGGGGAATTATTTTACGGGGTTAAAACATGCGTGCCAGCTTTTAGTTTTGTGGATCATAGCACTGCAAAGCCGGTTAAAATGAACGATAGCGCTTATGTGATCTCAGTAGAGTCAGCATTACAAAAACAAGGCATAGGATTATTAACCGGTGGAAGCTCCTATTCTAATATTTTTGCCGGCGGGGCAGAAGAAGCACATTGCTGCTGGGGGAAGATGGGTTGGGAGGGTGTGCTGCATGCCGTGAACCCTTTTGTTTTTCCTTTTCTGATCATCTTATACATTGATATCTTTATCCGGACTTTGCTTTTGTTGTCTTTAGAAGTTGTTATTGCCGCATTTGAATGTATTCGGGGGACGCTGCGGGGCAGGGTGTTCCTTAGAGAATTAGAACTCATTTGGTTAAGAGCACTGATCTGTGTTTTCCTGAGGGAGTTCATCACCGCCGGGGCTTCCATGGATATCATGCGTGGCAAGCCGATCATACATCTTAATTTATTGGGATATGATGAACAGGCGCATTGCCGGGGGCCCTCTTCTGCCTTTGCGCACTGGTCGCTTCAAGGGGTTGATGATGCCATCAGGCGCATTGATCGTGTGCTGAGACGTTCTCCATATCAGGAGTATGACCTGTGGGTTTACAGCGACCATGGTCAGGAAAAAACAATTCCGTATTTAATTAAATATGGCTGCACGCTGGAAGATGCGGTTAAAAAGATATTTATTCAGCCTGAGGCGGTAGTGACCGCGATGGGTCCGATGGGGCATATTTATCCGCAGAAAAAGCTGGAAAGAACAGAAGTTGATCTTTACGCGCAGAAACTGGTGGATGGGGCCAAGATCCCGTTGGTGCTCACGCGTTTGGGAGATGGTAAAGCTTTGGCATGGACCAAGCGGGGACAATTCACTCTGCCACAAGAGAATAAAGAGGTTTTTGGCGAAGACCATTTCTTCCTGGAAGAGGTGACAGAAGATATTTTACGGGCATGTTATCATCCCGACGCCGGTGAATTTATTATCCTGGGATGGTGTAAAGGTGAAACAGCCATCAGTTTCCCTTTAGAATATGGCGCGCATGCCGGTGCGGGTACGGAAGAAACGAAAGGCTTCGCGCTTTTGCCCATGGATGTTCATCTTGAACATCAAGAGAAGAATTATTTACGCCCATTGGACCTGCGCAAAGCCGCATTAAGTTTCATGGCACAGAAGCCATTTGCGCGTTACGCTGATCCAAAACCTGATCAGGCAATAAAAAAGAACCTGCGTATCATGAGCTACAATGTTCATGGATGTAAGGGCATGGATGGGCGTATATCCATTGACCGCATCGCCCGGGTTATTAAGCGCTATGACCCGGATATCGTGGCGTTGCAAGAATTAGATGTGGGTCGCCCCCGTTCTTCCGGCATTGACCAGGCGGAAAAGATCGCCCACAGGCTGGAAATGTCATTTCATTTCCATCCCGCGTTCCGATATAAAGACGAGGAATATGGGAATGCCATCCTGTGCCGTTATCCGATGGGGCTGATCAAGAAAGGCGCCTTGCCAAGACTATCGCATAAAGCCTATCTGGAATCTCGCGGCGCCATCTGGGTCATGGTGGATCATTTAGGGACAAGGATCAATGTTATCAATACCCATTTGAGTTTATTGCCCAAGGAACGGCTCC
>JANNCL010000025.1:0-14042 GCA_031386565.1 Candidatus Omnitrophota bacterium | reverse complement strand
TACCCTGGAAGAAAAGCCTTACGCGGGGATCACGCAGGAAGATATTGTGAACGCTTTTAAGAAATTCACTGGCGAGATCGAACAATTGCCGCCGATGGTTTCCGCGGTCCGGCATAAAGGTGAGCGCTTGTACAAATTAGCCAGGGCCGGACAGCAGGTGGAACGTATCGCCAGAAAAGTGCGTATCGATGAATTGACCATTTTACGCTTTGCACCGCCGGAAGTAGAATTCTATATGGCCTGTTCCAAAGGCACCTATGTGCGTCAATTGGCGGACGATGTCGGCGACCTGTTAGGTTGCGGCGCCTGCATTTGCCAGATCGAACGTACCAAGGTCGGTCCGTTCGATATTTCCCAAGCAAAACTTATTGAGGATGTGAATGAAAGTCATCTCATTAACTTTAACGTGTAGGATCAGCAATACCTGTGCCGCCATCGGCATCTTTGACGGAGTGCATCGCGGGCATCAGTACCTGATCAAGAAAATGTTAGCCAGGGCCAAAGCATTAAAGCTAAAGTCCATGGTGATCACTTTTTTCCCTCATCCCGCCCATGTATTGCGCCCGGATGTTCATTTGCCTTACGTGGTTTCTCTTAAGGAGCGCATGCGTTTATTGGAAGAGTTAGGGGTAGATCTGTGCGTGGTGGTGCGTTTTACAAAACGTTTCGCTCAAATAGAACCAGAGCGTTTTATTAGTCAAGTTTTGGTTGGGCAATTGGGGGTCAAAGCGCTGTATGTCGGTGATGATTTTCATTTTGGCAAGGATCGCGGCGGCGATGTGCCGCTTTTTAAAGAAATGTCAAGAAAGTATGGTTATGAAATGCATGGCGTTAAAGCTTTGCTGCAAGACGGCGAGCCTATCAGCAGCACGCGTATCCGTAAAATGCTTATAAAAGGCGATGTATCGAGTGCGCATCGTTTGTTGGGGCGATATTTCTATTGTGGAGGGAAAGTAGTAAGAGGGAATGGTAGAGGGAAAGGATTCGGCTTTCCAACCGCTAATGTGGAGTATGACAACGATATTATGCCAAATAAAGGGGTTTATGCTGTTTATGTGCTGATTAAAAATAAGATATATCCCGCTGTTGCTAATTTTGGCACCAGGCCAACTATAAATAAAAAAGTCACTAAGCCATTATTGGAAGCGCACCTCTTTGATTTTAATCGTGATCTGTATGGGCTTGATGTGACTGTTCAATTTATTAAAAAGATCCGAGAAGAAAGAGCATTTTCCAGTATTCAAGAATTGACGTTACAAATCAGCCGTGATGTTCGTGTGGCGAGAGCGTTATTAAAGAAAATATGAACAGGCGGATCATGATTGGGGTAATATGTGTGGCGTCGGTAGGATTATTATCTTACATCATGGGGTTTTTCATGCGTCCAATCATTTTGTTTTCCAGGATTGAAGGTAAGGTGGTCTCTAACGGACAGCCCGTTGTAGGGGCTGTGGTTGAGCGTTCTTTTACGTGGGCTTGGAATGGCCATAAGGGTCAAGATCAAACAATCACAGATATTAAAGGTGATTTTAGCTTTGGAGCCATAAAAGATAAAGACTTTTTTGCCTCTTTCCTACCACATGAAATCAACATTGCTCAGTTAATTGTTATTAAATATTCTGGAAATGCTTACAAGGCATGGGTTTATGATAAGTCGAATTATTTAGAAAATGGTGAATTGGGCGGGCGAGCCATTAAACTGTCATGTCATTTAGAATCAACCGCGCAAAAGCGAGGTGAGGTTTTTGGCATTGCCGATATTGAATGAAGTCTTCTTTAATGCTGATGTTAAAATCCTGTAAACGTATTATTCCTCCGCTTTGTAGAAAACCCATGTAGAAAACCTCAAGAATTGTAACCTCAAGAATTTGCTTTTTGCAATATATATAGTATACTTTCCCCGTGAAACGATCTCCCTTATCTATTTTTGTCCTTGCAGCATTCTTAGCCAATTCCTGTCCTGTAGCGGTTCAAGCTAATGAGATATTGTTGCCTAAACCTGGCACCATGGTGCGTTTAAGCCCTGCGTTGAACCCTCCGGTCTTAAAAGGCATTAAGGTGCACACGGATAATCCGTTTCGTTTCGACTTCGTTTTAGACAGAGGAAACGAAACGCCCGCCGAAGCCAAACGCGAAAGCCTTTTGGCGAAGGAGGGCCAATTAAAAGAAGAATCCACCAAATTAATCAAGTATTTTTTAGCCTCATTGACAACGCCTGAAAAAGACATGTGGGTCAACTTAAGCCCTTACGAAAAAGACCGCATTGTGCCGGAAGGTTTTGGTCAGACAGAAATGGGCCGTGACCTTTTGGCTCAGGATTATATTTTAAAACAGATCACCGCCAGTCTGATCTATCCGGAAGATGAAGTGGGGAAAAAGTTCTGGAAACGTATTTACGAAGAAGCCGCCAAACGTTTCGGCAACACCAATGTCCCGGTCAACACCTTCAATAAAGTCTGGATCGTTCCCGGAAAAGCAGAAGTATACGAGAATGCCAAGACAGGTACGGCGTATGTGGTCGGCTCAAGCTTGAATGTCATGCTTGAATCCGATTATTTATCGGCCGAGAAACATGCCGTACCCACCAATGATATCGGCAAGCAGATCGTGCGTGAGATCGTTATTCCCGAGCTGACCAAAGAAGTCAACGAAGGCGCCAATTTCGCCCGATTACGTCAGGTCTATAGTTCCTTAATATTAGCAGCTTGGTATAAGAAAAAGATCAAGGACAGCATCCTCTCCCAGGTGTACACCGATAAAAATAAAGTCGCCGGTGTTTCTATTGATAATCCCCAAGAGAAACAAAAGATCTACGCAAGGTATTTAGAAGCCTTTAAAAAAGGTGCTTATAACTATATCAAAGAAGAGCAGGATCCGATCACCCGGCAGTTTATTCCTAGAAAATATTTCTCGGGTGGGCTTAGTATGGCAATGTCCGCAGTGTTAAATACGAATAGTGCGATGAGCTCCAATATTCTAGATTGGGCAAAAAGATTAAGTTTAAAGACGATCGCTGTCACAATGATCACGACTAGTGCTGCTTTACCTACCTTGGCACAGCAAACTATTGAAGGAAATGGAAATGCTGTTGCCGTAAATCAAATGGCGGGTGTTGAGAAAAAGATTATTTTAACAAGATACGTTTCAGGTATATCTGTTGGTTTTATGGCAGAGATTATTCCTGAAGGTAAGGCTGGTGATGAATGGGAGCTCAAGTTTATATGGAATGGTAATGATAGGGCCGAGGTAAAGATTCAATTGCGTCCTGAAGGTGTTAACGAAAACTCTCCAGATGGTGTGTATAGAAAAACTGTTCGTACTGGGATAAACATATTTAAATTTAAGGCTAAGAACAGGGGCAAAAATGGTGCGGTTGATGCGATAAAAATAGTAACAGTCGATGGTTGGGGAGATCGTTTAAGCGAGGAACCATTAAATCCGCCATCTGATGTAAGTTATGTTCGTAAATCGGTTGATGAAGCCATGATCGCAAACAATGATGCGAGTTCACTAAACGCAGTAGGGATCTCTATTTTTAACGCGCGAACTCGATTAGGGAAAAGTTTTGGAGAAGTTGCTGAAGCGGTGGGTGTGAATTCAATTGTCGTGCGTTATTGGGAAGAGGGAAGAAGTTACGTCGATACGAAAACCGGCATGTTGAGAATTGTTGAATTGAGAGCGCTGGCGCTCTATCTTGGTTTGGATGTTATAGCTTTTATGAAGAGCCTTCTTAATGCCCTGGATCAATCTGTTTCAGATGAACAGCGGGCGTTGAGGCTGCAGCAGCGAATGTCTCAATTGGAAGGCTTAGTTGAATTATATGCACAAAAGCGAGATGCTCAAAGATTACTTGTTGAGCAAAGAGAGCTTGCTTTAACGCCGATTTTAAGAAGTAGTTTAACTGCCTTGGGACATAGACAAGATGAAACGGCCGTAGAGAGAAGAAGATTTTTGAATAATCAGATTTTGCAGGTTAAGGATAACGATAGTGTATTAGGGGAATTAAATAAAGGTTTGAATGTAGTAGAAGGCACCTATAGAGGTTTAAGGGGAATTCAAAAGCAGCTTCCGGACCTTGTTAGAAAAGATGAGGATACTAAAATCAATTTAGATCAGCCCACTGCCGTCATCTTTCATTCCGATCCATTGGTTCCTGAGTTCAATAATTGGACAGAGGTTGTGCTATATCTGGCATCTGCTTCAAGGGGAAAGATCAGGCCGGATGAAACGACTACGGTTATCGAGGGGTGGTTGAAAGGAAAGAATTACTTTACAACGGCGGGACAATTAAGATCGGATTTTGTTACGTGGATCCATAGAATCAAGATTCAACATAGTAAAGAATTTCTTGCTAATATCCAAGATCTCTATGATCGTGAACAGGAAGAAAAAATAGTGGAGTTGATTGGCGTAGCAACGTCCCCTCAAGAAATATCTCAAATTGATTTACCATCAGAAATACGCTCAAGAGTGGATTTAGGGGATTTCTTGCGTAAAAGGAGACATGAATTAACAAAAAATATTGATCAGATCGCGAATGAGACGGAGAGCTCTAAAGAGTACGTTTACGGCATCGAGAATGGTGACATGCTCCTTAACGCAGAACATTTAGATGTTTTTGCAAATGCGTATCAGTTAAGCAATCGCTCCTTATCTCGAACTGTGATCGATATAGGTAATAATGAACAGAAAGAAAGATTGCGTGAGAGTCTTGGGTTCTCTGTTGTTTCAGATTTTGTTAAGGAAGTGATTGCTCAAAATATTGATGCGGAGAGGTCAGATTCAGAAGTGTTTGATGATTTGAGTAAAGTCATTCAGTCAAGGCTTCTTTTGGGCGTGGACATAGTTCATATTAAGGATCATTTGAGAGCTTTGGGGGTTAATAAGGAATTTGTCGCAAATTTAAGATTGTATGTGCGTCAACTTAATGAGTTTAAATTGGTAAATATTCATCGATTGGTGAAAGAGTTGGGGAAAGTTCAAACAGATAAATTGCTGACTGTTCTTATTGGGAAGGTTATGAAAAGTGTAAATGGTGAATTTGATTCCCGGACTATTAAGTTATTCGAGCATTTTACAAAAAAGCGGCTTGCAGAAGATGATATCGGAATTACAGATAATAATTTAATTAAGGGAATTATTGATCTAACTAGTATAACGACAAATGATATTGTAAGAATGATTGAGAAATATGGATATCGCGTTGACCCCGAATTAATGTTAGCGGCCATAAGGAAATCATTGAAAGAAAGAACAGGGGCTTCATCCAACAGTGTTCAAGAGCATTTGCATTATTTGAATTTAGGGTCTTTGGAACTATTGAAAGCATTTATTGGTAAGGAAAGAGTTTATGCTGAAATAGGTTCGCTTGCTGAAATGGCTGATCTGGTGGCTGATTTGTTGAAAACTTTAGATAAAAGACTTTTAGATGCTGGGGGCGGGGCGGAATCAGCGGATGATTTTTTAGAGCTTTTAGCAAATGAAGCAGCTCATGATATTTTGATCGGTGTGGATCGGCAGCAATTTTCTGATGATATATTGTATCAACTAAAGAAGGTTCTTGGTCTTGAGGGTTTGCGTGGTGAAGCCTTAGCGCGAGAGGTTGAAAATCTTCGTAAGATGTCGCGTGCGAATACCAGTCAGGTTGAGATTTCTTTTAGTGATGACCGATCCAGGGTTGTGCCGGAGAATATAAATCAATTCCAAGATTTAATGGGAGAATTAAATAGAAAATTATCAGGATTAGGGTTGGGGTATACGGTAAGCACTTTTCAAGATCCTCAAGATGTTGACGCTGTTTTTACATCAGATATATTTCAGGGGATCGTTGATTCACAAGATAATGATATATCAAAATTACTTTTGTTGGCTACAACGCCAGCTGTGTATAATCCATCCTTAGGAGAAAAAAGATCAAGCTTTGAGAGAAAAGACCGCAAGAAAAGGGTTCCGTTAGTGCTGTATTATCTTCTAGTTATCGATCAAGAGCTGCTTCGGACTTTTGTGGGTTTATATCCTGAATTAAAAGGAAAAATTCAGAAGAGAATATTAGATCCTCAGAGACTTGTTATTACCGCTGAAGACAGCAAGATACATGAATACTTAACCAATCTCACTATTGTTTTTGATGCAAAGTTTGTTGCTGATCCTGGTTTTCTGATCAGAAATCAACCGACAACAAAAGAGATTGGTACGCAGCGACATAACATGAAAAGAGCGAATAATTGGACACCCCTCCAAGAAGTTGCGTATAACGCGTTGTTCCACGGTCATAATGCGTATGCAGTGTTAGATATTAAACCTGCGCATGTCGTAAGATTTTTGACCACAGATTCTGCGATGAATGTTTTACAAATTGCAAGTAACGGTGGTATCGACTTCAATTCGGACAAAATGAATTTAATGCTGCAGAATTCCGGCGAGGCGATCAGGATCAATGCGGATCCGGCTTTGCTGGCTCAACTTCAGAATGTTCCCGGTTTCATGCCGGTGATCATCAATATCCAGCCGATGACGGACTTGAAAGTATTTCTCGGTTTATAGTTCCCGTGTACTTCTCTCAGTCGATTCTTCGCATAAAATTGACATGCATGTGCATGTGGTATATACTTGAATCAATACAAGGAGGGGTTTATGCGAACGACCATTGATATGCCTATTCATCTGCGCCAGCAGTTAGCCCAAGAGGCGTCCAGTCGGAATTTAAAGGGGTTCTCGAAGATCATTATTGAGGCGCTGGAGAAATATTTTGGTTCCAAAGAGAATGACCGCAAGAGCGTTGTTGCCCGCCTTAAGGGGAGCATGTCTGCTGCTGAACACGCGAAAGCGATCAAAACATTACGAGAGGGGCGTTCAAAATGGAGAACATCGTTGTCCTAGATTCTTGTGTTCTTTTGGATTTTCTGACGGGGCATAATAAAATAGTCACTGCTAAGGTGGAGCGGGTTCTTTTAGAGGCCAGGGCCGCTGTGTCGGTTATTAGCGTGTTTGAATTGATCCGAGGCGTAGAGTCCGAGAAACACTTAGCACAGCGTAAGGAACTTTTAAATCTTTGTACTATATTAGATCTAACTCCGCAAATCTCAGAACGCGCGGTGAATATTTATACGCAGCTTAAAAAGAAAGGCTCCTTGATAGACATGGCCGATATCTTGATCGCGGCCACTGCGCTTCATTGGCGCTATTCCATCACTACATCCAACGTAAAAGATTTCTCCCGCATTGCTGGTTTAAGTTTAATTTAATTTACCCATCCTTATTTTTGATTAGTAGATATCACATTCAAATATTTAGAAATTGCTATTTTGTGTGTTGACAACCCACGACGGTTCCCCTATACTCTGTTTTAAGTGGAGCAAAGTGGTAGAAAGTGGAGCAAGCAGCTGAAAGCTGTTTGCGGAATCCTACGAAGCTCAAACACGAACGAGGACGTAGTCCGAGGCAGTTTTTGAGCGAAGTAGGATGGTGGAATAATAACCTTGAGGTTTTCATGTTCTACGGCGAATATGCCCATGGGATTGATACGAAAGGCCGTTTGATCTTGCCTGCCCGCATTCGGGAGGTGGCGAAGGAGAATGGTATTGAGAAATTTTTTGTCACCCGCGGGTTGGACAAGTGTATCTTTATGTTCGCCGAGGCGGAATGGCATTTACAGGAAAACAAATTTAAAGGGCTGTCTTTTACCAAAGCCCAATCGCGTCATTTTAACCGGTTATTCTTTTCCGGCGCAGTGGAAGTCTTGCCGGATCGTCAGGGGCGTTTTATTATCCCGAATTATCTGAAAGATTTTGCCGGCATTAAAAAAGATGCGGTGGTCATCGGAGTGTCGAATCGCATCGAGATCTGGGACACCAAGACTTGGCAGGATTTCTTTAATAAACAGAGTGCGGATTTTGAGGCGACGGCGGAAGGGATGTTGGATCTAGCGTGAGCGATATACATGTTTCTGTCATGCCAACCGAAGTGTTGGAATTCCTTAAAGTCCCTGCAGGTGGTACAGTCGTGGATGGCACGCTCGGGCTCGCGGGTCATGCCTATTTGATCGCCGAACGGTTGGGGCCGGAAGGGCATTTGATCGGGATCGACCATGATAGTCTGGCGATCGAGTTAGCGAAGACCAAGTTAGCACCTTTAACATTACGTAAAGATTTTTGTCAGGGGAATTTTGCCGACATAGAACAGCATTTGAAAGCGCTTGGGCAAACGGCGGTCGATGGCATTTTATTAGATCTGGGGATATCCAGTTTTCAATTAGATAATGCGGCGCGCGGCTTTGCTTTTAGCAGTGATGGTCCCTTAGACATGCGCATGGACCAAACCAAGGGGCCTAACGCGGCAGACTTGGTCAATACTTTGCCGGAAAATCGGCTGACGAATATCATTGAGAAATACGGTGAAGATCGATTTGCCAAACGCATTGCCAAAGCGATCGTCTATCATCGGGCGACCGAACGGATCGAACGCACGGGGCAATTAGCGGACATCGTGCTGCGGGCTTTGCCGCACGGGTATACCCGCGGGCGCATTCATCCGGCGACAAGGACTTTTCAGGCCCTGCGCATTGAAGTTAATGATGAGCTGGGTAGTTTGTATAAAGCATTGTTAGCATGTTTAGCGTTGTTGAAACCCGGTGGAAGATTATGTGTGATCGCTTTTCATTCGCTGGAAGACAGGATCGTCAAGCAAGCATTCAAGCGGTTCGCAGAGGAAGAGCTTGGGGTTATCTTAACTAAAAGGCCGGCAGTTCCCTCTGAATCTGAATGTGAAACAAATACCCGGAGCCGTTCCGCTAAGCTTCGGGCCATCGAGAGAATATAATGAGTTTAGGGTCTACATTTAAGGTCATGGTCTTTGCCACTGCTACTGCGCTCATTTATACGCATATGCAGATGCAGATCGTGGAATTTTCTTATAAGTCCAAAGAAAAGCAGCGCCGTATCCACGAGCTGCAGGATAGTAATGGTATTTTGACACATCAGATCCTTGTGTTAAAATCAGCAAAACATTTAGGCGAACAATTATTAAATAAAGATGACGCGTTGCAATTCATCGGGCGCGACAGGGTGATGACGATCAATGCCCCGGCGCCGAAAATACCCGCACGTCCGTCACAGAGACCAAAGATAACAACACAAGGCCCTTTATGGAACTGGTTATCGTTTCTGTCAATACCGGAAGCACGCGCTTTCGACAATTAATGTAGATCGAGGCCTCCTTTGTACCTGCGCAAATATCCTTCTCGTTTTGCCGCTGTTTTCATTTTCATTTTGGCAGGTTTTTGTTATTCAGCTGCCTTCCTGTTCTATATCCAGATCTTTAGATCATCATATTTATCCCATTTAGCCCAGCGACAGCATGAACATTTAAAATCCATTGACCCAAAACGCGGAACGATCTATGACCGTAACTTACGCCCCCTGGCGATCAATTTGCCGGTTTATTCTGTGTACGCAAATCCCCGGATGTTGGCTAAAGTGCATAACAGCGACGAAATTATTGCGGAACTGGCGGGTATTTTAAGAATGAATGAAGGACAGTTGAGAGCCAAGGTCAGTAAAGATAAATTTTTCGTTTGGATCACCCGCATGCTGCCGCAAGCGACCTATGAAGCCATCAAAGCGAAACATTTTCCCGGGATCGGGTTCGTTAAAGAAAGCAAACGTTTTTATCCTAATAAATACCTGGCAGCGCATTTAGTCGGTTTTGCCGGCATTGATAACACCGGTCTGGACGGGTTGGAACGTGATTATGATAAATATTTGAAAGGACAAAAAGGCAGCTCGATCACCCTGCGTGATGCCCGACAGCGGGAATTAATGGAACGTGATTATCAGCCGCCGGTGGATGGTTTCGATCTGGTGCTGACGATCGATGAGACCATCCAGTATCTGGCGGAACAGGCATTGGATAAGATGTATCATAAGTACAATGCCAAAGGCGGGAGTATCATTGTCATGGATCCCAAGACCGGGGAGATATTGGCTTTTGCCAATAGACCGACCTATGATCTGGAACAGCCGGGGAAAAGCACCCCCGAAGATCGAACGAATCGGGCCATTGTGTTCACTTATGAACCGGGCTCTGTATTTAAGATCGTCACGGCCGCGGGTGCTTTGCAAGAGAAAGTGGTCAAAGAGAGCGACGTGATCTACTGTGAGCGCGGGGCATATAAAGTGGCGAATCACATTTTACATGACCATGAACCGTCAGGAAATCTGACATTCAAAGAGGTCATTGAACAGTCGAGCAATATCGGTACGGTGAAAGTTGCTCAGCGCTTAGGCGCGGATCGTGTCTATAGTTATGCGCATCGTTTTCGTTTTGGTATCAAGACCGGGATCGATCTGCCGGGCGAGGCCCGCGGTTATTTAAAATCGGTCAAGTCATGGTCTAAAACATCCATTGGTGCGGTCCCGATCGGACAGGAGGTCACGGTCACAGCGTTGCAATTGGTCGCGGCCATGTCCGCGATCGCCAATAACGGCGTTTACATGCGCCCCTTTGTCGTTAAATCGATCAAAGACAGTCATGGTCAGGTCATTAATGAACATAAGCCGCTGATCTTGGATAAGATCATGACGGAAGAGACCGCTAAAAGACTGCATGCGATCCTGCAGGGGGTCGTCGATAACGGAACAGCCAAGAAAGCACAGATCCCGGGGGTCACGGTCGCTGGAAAAACAGGGACTGCTCAAAAGGTGGTGGGTGGGACATATTCGCACGCACATTTTTACGCGACCTTCGTTGGTTTTGCTCCTGTTGTGAATCCTCGTTTGGCGTGCGTGGTCGTTTTTGACGAACCGCATCCGGTTTATTACGGCGGGCTTGTTTCCGCGCCGGTCTTTAAGGAAGTTGTGGAAAATTCGCTGCGGTATTTAAATTCGCAGGATACCAAAGAGATATCCAACATGGATGATAATAGTCCCGAGAATGAACCGCAGTATAAGGATTAAAAATGCTATTAAAAGAATTACTCGCCAATGTCTATGATGTCGAATGGCCTTCCGATAAGGGCGGGGTTGATATTCGTCAGATCAGCTGCGATTCAAGGGAAGATCAACAGGGCGCATTATTCGTGGCGTTAAGCGGTTTTAAGTCGAAAGGGTTGGATTTCGTCGCCGATGTTATAGCAAAAGGCGCGGCCGCCGTGGTCATTAGGGATGAAGAAGCTGCGTTGTTGAAAGTCAATGTCCCACCGCAGGTCGTTTTAATAAAGGCTAAAGACCCTAAATCATCATTGAGGTCCTTAGTGTTGGGTTTTTACGCAGATCCATCTAAAGATATCAGAACGATCGGCATCACCGGTACGAACGGCAAAACAACATTCACCTATTTGATGGAATCGATCATTCACGCAAGCAATGAACGTTGCGGGGTCATAGGTACGGTCAATTACCGCGTCGGGAAAGAAATATTGCCTGCTCAGAATACAACGCCGGGGTTTATAGAATTACAGCGTTTCTTTTTTACATTAAGACAACGTGCGGCCGGTTATTGCGTCATGGAAGTTTCTTCCCATGCCTTGCATCAGGGAAGAGTTGACGGTATAAATTTTGCGGCCGCGGTATTTTCGAATTTAACACAAGATCATTTGGATTATCACCAGAACTTTGAGGATTACTTTCAGGCTAAGGCACTATTGTTCACACGGTTATCATCGAATACGCCGGCGGTCATAAATATCGACGATGCCTATGGCCAGCGTCTTTGTCATATCACGCCGGGCAAGGTGATCACTTATGGTGTTGAGAATCATGCGGACGTAAAAGCGGTCAATATCCGTTATTCGATCACCGGAACGCATTTTGACATGGTTTTTCCTAACGGGGGCATCGCAATATCGACGGGGTTTATTGGTAAACATAATGTGTATAATGTCTTATCCGCTGTTGCCTGTGCGTATGGTTTGGGATTCTCGATCGAAAATATAAAAAAAGGCGTGGAAGCATTAACCGATGTTCCTGGGCGTTTGGAAGCGGTCCCTACCAAAAAAGATTTTCATGTTTTTATCGATTATGCGCATACCGAGGACGGATTGATCAACGTGTTAAAGGCATTGCGTGAGGTTAGCAATGGCCGGATCATCACGGTTTTTGGGTGCGGCGGGGACAGGGACCGGACGAAAAGACCTAAGATGGGAGCGGCGGTGTGTGCCCTATCCGATCATGCGATCATCACTTCCGATAACCCCCGTAGCGAGGATCCACAAAGCATCATTGATCACATTACTGCAGGCTTTACCCGAAAGAATTATGAGATTTGTCTTGATCGAAAAGAAGCCATTGGCCGGGCGATCACCAATGCCCGTAAGGGGGATATAATTTTATTAGCCGGCAAAGGGCACGAGGATTATCAGATCTTAAAGACCGGGAAGATCGCTTTTAATGAGCGTGCCATCGCAGAGGAGTATTTGGGTGTTTAGCATAAAAGATATCCTTAGCGCTACACAGGGCAAGTTGTTATCCGGGAAAGATACGAGGATCGCGCGCGGTGTCAGCATTGATTCGCGCCAGGTCACAAAAAGCCAGGTGTTCATCGCGGTCAAAGGCGAGATCTTTGACGGCCATGATTTTGTGCTGGATGTGGCGGCTAAAGGGGTCAAGGTCATTGTTGTCCATAAACCGGTGATACTGCCCCAGCAGGATGTTGTGCTCATTTTAGTCAAAGACACAACAAAAGCCCTGGGGGATCTGGCCAGATCCTATCGGCTGCGTTTTAATATCCCGGTGATCGCCATTACCGGCAGCGCAGGAAAAACAACCACCAAAGAAATGGTCGCGGCGGTACTTGGCCGTAAATATCGCGTTCTAAAAAATGAAGGAACGCAAAATAATCACATTGGCGTTCCCTTAACATTATTTAAGTTGCGTCCTACGCATGATATTGTGGTCATGGAATGCGGCACAAATCAGCCGGGAGATATCCCGTGGCTTGCGGATGTTCTAAGGCCTACGGCCGCGGTGTTTACCAATATCGGTGAATCACATTTGGAAAGATTGGGCAGCCCGGCGGGTGTTTTGAAAGAAAAATGGACATTGACCCGGTCTTTACCCAAAGCGGCTCAGGTGATCATCAATGGGGATGATCCTCTATTATCCAAACAGGCAGACGGTGTTAAAGGGCAATGGAAGATTATCCGTTATGGCATTGATCATCCCGCGGCATTTAGGGCCCAAGCCGTTGCCGTCGCGGGGGCGACATCGCTTCGATTTACGGTTTTAGGAAAAAGCATTGAACTTCATTCGTGCGGGATTAATAATGTTTATAATAGTTTGGCTGCCTACGCGTGCGGCGTATCTTTCGGGGTTAATCCATCTGATATTGCCGCGTCTTTAAGAAAATTCGAGTTTCCGCAAGGACGCGGGCAGATCTTACGGTTGGGCAAAGGCTGGCTGCTCAATGATGCGTACAACGCCAATCCGGTCTCGATGCGAAGCGCGCTCCAAACATTAGAGGCCATTGCTGTCACGGGAAAAAAGATCGTGGTCGCGGCGGATATGCTGGAATTGGGAGCAAGGTCCGAACAGCTGCATGCCTCGATCGGTGCCCTGGCGGCAACAATGGGCATTGACGTGCTCATCACCGTCGGGAAGTTAGCCAAAGGAATGGGACAAGAGGCCAGGCGTAGGTCAAAACAAATGACCGTGGTGATCTGTACGGATGTGGAGGCCGCCAAAGAACACCTGGCAAAGATTTTTAATAATGGGGATGCGGTCTTGGTCAAGGGGTCGCGTCGGATGAAAATGGAACATGTGGTGGAATTCTTATTAGAATCACCGCAGGCTGTCTTACATTAAGGTCAAGTATGTTTTATTTCTTATCGAATTTCACGGATACTTTTTCCAGTCTTAATATTTTTCGTTATATCACGTTCCGGGCCGGCATGGCTGCTTTCACGGCGTTCGTGCTGTGCCTGATCTTGGGTCCTGTTTTTATCCGTTTCTTTAATGCGCGCAAGATCAAAGAGATCAATAAGCGTAAGGATGCCCCGTCGTTGGATAAATTCCAGGAAAAGAAGGAAGGTACGCCCACCATGGGGGGTG
>JANNCL010000334.1:0-11147 GCA_031386565.1 Candidatus Omnitrophota bacterium | reverse complement strand
TGATAAAACTACCGATATATAAAAGCCGTGATCACATTGGCAACGGTGTAGAAACCGCTGCTCAAATGCGTATACGCATAATTAAAACTGTCGAACGGATCAAAAAGCTGAATGCCGCCCTGAAAGAAGAATGAAACAAGATTGAAGGTGTTCTCGAACGGGATCTCGGTGTCATGATGCCACATGAAACTCTGGTTGTGCAGCCAGAACAGATCGGGAAAGATAAAACATACGGCAAGCAGCGAGAATAGATAACCTAAGACAAGGGTCAGCATAATCCGGAAGACTTCTCTATAGGGACACAAAAGATATTGGTCGTCACTTTTTGATTCTGATAAATATCGAGCTCCCTCTTTTTATCAAAGCGGCTGAATGTATCGGAGGGGTGATCATAGGTTAAAAGGCAATAATTACGTTCCTTAAAGAAAGCTTCCAATTTATCCAATAAGTCCGGATTATGTTCGATCAATATCGACGGTCGCGACGCGGCAATGGTCTTCTGCAGCCCCATCAGCACTTCAAGGTCATACCCTTCCGTATCGATCTTAATAATATCCGGCTTTAATTCCAGCTGATCGAGCGGAATGATATCGACCTTAAATTCCACGATCACAATGCTTTTATCTTTGGCTTCCGGCAAATGCTGTTCTTCCATCGTGGTCATCACATAATCACGTCGCAAGGATGCGGCCGTATAAATAGGAACACCGTTATAGATAGGGATATACAGCGTCATCTGGGAATTTTCCCGCCCTGCACCGATCAATTTAAACTCAAAACGGTTCAACCGCCGTTTGGTGATCCTTAATGCCCGCTCATGGCACAAGTTCGGCTCGATCGATACAATACGATAATCGCTATGGATATGCCTAAAACCGATCGCCGATATCCCGTCATTCGCGCCGATGTCTAAGAACAACCCGTCCCCGGGGTGGACCAGATGCGTAAATCCATAATAGCTTTTATCATGCGGCAGCAAAAAAGGGATATATTGAAAAAGCCGGCGCCCAATAAAACCCGTGTACGGATTATACCGCAGCAGCCTCGGAATAGCCGCATTGATCCGCCATAAGCGAATGACCTGACGTCGAAAATCCCTGAATTTTCTTTTAAGATCCATTCCTATTTCCCCAAAGGCATTTCCACGGCGATATACGCCGCCTGATACGCGGCCGCCGGATCATGGCCGATCATTTGCGAACAATGCGCCGATCGCTGTGCATCAATCGAGATCTGTTTATGCTTGACCAGCGCCCATTGCTGCAACGCGGATAAATAAATGCAATGACTCCTGTTCATGCTATCAAACAAACTGAAATCACGGTAATACTCTTTCATGTCGCCGTTAAATACCTGTGCCGCTTCATAAGACGGATGATGTGCTGTTCCCGCAAAAATATCCACCTCATACGTACTAAAGACCATTGTATGCACAACCGCCATGAGCATGAATATAATTAAAAAATATTTTTGCCAGCCCTTATTGAAATACTCTCCCGCGTGTTGTAGCGCCATTACCATCCAGATCACAAAAATGATAGAGAATAGAGAGCCAGACCACCAGCCCCCCCACACTTTAACATTCGTCGATAATTGAAAGGTAAAAAAGAACACGTACAGCAGAATGACTACACTCGCACCCCAAAACATCCATGTGGATCTTTTACGTATCATAGACCAAAACAACAGCCCCGTGAATACTACCAACGCAGCAAAATAAATTACATGTAATCCCCATAAAACCCTATTACCTTCCTCTAGGACTGCAAAATTAAAACGCACCCCCGGATGCTCACCTAGCAGCCAAATAAAATTTTGTCTGACATGTTCCCAATGCGGCGCGAACAAACTGGCGATCTTCGGACAATCTTTATAATCGCCAAAGATGACATTCGTCCCGCGCACAGTACAATGCAGCCATGGCAAAAATATGCGTAGACAAAAAAAATACAGTAATGGTATGGTCAAAAACATCACCCATAGTCGTTTAAAATATCGCGCGAACAGAACGCATGTCATCACATAAAAGAATAATCCTGTTTCATCGGAAAGGAGTGTGGCCAGCATAAAAACCATCAGGGCCGCGTATAACCACGCACTCGTTTTTTTCATCCTACAGAGACGGGACATCAGATATAAACTCACGATCCCGCATAAATTGGTCAGACTTTTGGCCGGATGGAACAGCATCACGATGGGTCCCAAGTAACCGATCGTCGCCATATAGAGCATGCATCCGCCCAAAGCAAACTCTGCCCGGCAGCCGACATTAATAAAAAAACGATACAGGCATATTGGCAAAATAATAAAAAAGAACGGCCACAAGATCGATAATGACGGATGCGGCGGGATAATATTCCACAAATTCGCCCGGAACTTGGCATTGATCACTTCACACAAGTTCGACAACGGCCTGGAAAGCCTGTGAGGATCGAACTCAATGGCATCGATATTAAGCGCCCTGGCAAAATCTTCTACCTTCCAGGCGGGACCGTTAGAAAGAATCCATTTATGGGTCACGACCTTCTCGGCATTCATCCAGGCAAGATCATAATTGAGCAGCACCAGAAAAATATACAACAACTCAACTAAGAACAAAGCCCACAAAATTGAAGAAGGTTTTTTAAAGATTTTGCTGAAAGATTTCCGGTGAACTGCCATGACGCTTTAAATAATCCTCGTAGACGGTTTTATCATGATCGTTTAAGAAACTCCCATTGTACACGATGCCCAGCAGATATTTCCCGCGTTTGATAAAACATTCCTGCCAGTTCACGCTCTTGGCCAATAGTAGGATGACCAGAACATATAAAAACACATTGCGGGCGAATATTTTTTTGATCAACGTTTTTTCCATAGCATTATCCCTGTTAAGACACAGAAAGCAAACAAGATCACGGTTGTCATTAGGTACACCCATTGTCCGCCGGGCGGATGATACACAAACTCCACCCGATGTTTCCCTTTCTCCACCCATACCCCTTTAAAAGCGCCGCTGGCCCGCTGCAATTCAACCGGCCGGCCGTCGATCAACGCTTTCCATTGCTGTGTATAGGCATCATTATAAACAAACAATTTTGGCTTCAAGAGGTCCGTATCAAAGGCAACGCGGTTGACGTCAAAATGCGCCACGCGCACCTGCGGCTGAGTACCGTCCATGACCTGCCCTGGATTGGTCAGGTCATCATAGAGATAAACCTTATATTTCGCATAATTCGCCAAGGCGGCATCTCCTAATTGTTTGGAAAGCATGAACACCCAGCGCGCGGCTGCCTGCGGATAGCCCACCACTGCCGGCGCATCCTGCATGCTCATGGCATACCAAAAATCCTCATAGGGAACAAATTGATAGATACGGCAAGTGCTCGACGCCGGCTTGTCCGGGCGAACCCAGGCAAATTGCGGCATCACGTGTGCATTGGGCAATTCACATCGGAATTCCACGGCATTCTGCGCGTAAGCCTGGATGATACACATAGGCTGTATCATCAATAACACCGCAAAAGACCAAAACCAAAACTTCATGGGCCATTTCCAGCCGCCTAAATAATACGTCACGAACAATGCCGCGCTTAAAAATAGCGTTAGCCAGATCGACGGCATAATACCGCCTAAATGTTTTAAGTAAAACGCCATGCCCACGTGGACAAACACGATCCCTAAAGCGATCAATTTCTTACGGCTCATGTCATCCGGTTTAAACGCCAGCAATGCCTGCAGTTGTTTTAACGCAAAAACGATCGATAACGGGATCAGAAATGCTCCTAAAAAGAACAAATTACGAAAATACTTAAAGAAAAAAATATGATCATACAAAAATCGATGCACCCCGGCCGCACTGCCTAAGCCGATCAACCCGATCCCGGTCATCATGGCGACCAACAGGACATTCAAGCGGTCGAGTCGCAAGAATAAGGATAGAGCGGCCAGCACATAAATAAAGAACGGCACAAAAAACAAAGAATCACTGCCATAGGTCATCTTGTCTAAATGGGTGAATAAATACCCCAGATCAAAGCGTTCCCCTAATCCGCCGCTGCGCGCGATCTCTTCATACATCATGCCGCCTTGACCATTGATCGTGCGGTCATAACAATCCTGTACCGAGGAATACTGGCAATGCCGTCCCGGTGACACCGCTTCGCCGGAAGCATCAAGCATTTTATAGGCCAGCAAAGGGCCGACCGCCGCGATAACACCCGCTACACACAATAGTGTCAACGGCCAGTGGTCGAGCTTAAAACGAAAAGATCTCCGGCAATATTGCCAGACATCTTTGGGGAACAACAACACAACAGCCAGAACAAAAACGAACAACACGGCTAAAAAATAAAAAGGTAAATATGAAGACAACACGATCATGAACGCAAAGGACAATCCCAAGAAATTGCCTTTATTTTGTTTTGCTATAAAAGCGGTCAGAAAATAAAAGAACCATATCGTCGGTACCACGATCTCGACAAAAGTAAATTGGGTGAAAATGCTCACCCCCAAACTAGAGAACAAAAGCGCGATATACCCCAAATACGCTAGCCCCTTATCCTTAAGCAAGGCCTTGACCAAGAAATAAAACCCCAGACATCCGACCCAGAAATAAACGGCCATATAAAAAGCAAACGCGACATTGTAACTAAAACCGCACAGCTTCAAGAACGGCATCAGCAAAGTGACAGGATTAAAAAGATTACAGATCGACAACGCATAGAACGGGTGGCCTAACGAAACAAACGGATCCCATAACGGCACCACTCCGTTAGACAAATTATTAAAATAAAATTTCGCCACCCCGTAAATGGTGTTGGTGTCCATATTAAAGGGTATATCGCCAACAATAAAATCACGCAGGATAAATATCCACAGTGATAAGGGCAGGATGAATTTAAGAACGTTTCGCATCATAAATATAATACAACGGATATGGCTGTGACCAACCAAATGATAACAAAATAATGATGTTTAGGAATGAAAAACATTTATAATAACCGCATGACCAATCAAAATAAGATCTCCTTCGCTGCTTTTCTTATCCTAACCGCCCTGTGCGGGATCGCGATCAATTATCCCTATCATAATTTTCAAAACTTCATTGCCCAGGGAGACCACGGCCGCGACCTGTACGCGGCGGCGGCAGTCTTGCGCGGGGAAATGCCTTACAAAGACTTTTGGTGGGTGTATGGCCCGCTCATGCCATATTATTACGGCTTGATGTTCAAACTATTTGGCCTGCATGTCCCAAGCATTTTACTAGGAAAATTAATTTTGAATATCGGGGCCGGTCTGGGGATATTCCTGACCATGACCCGTTTCTTTTCGCCCGCGGCCGGCTTCGTCGCCGGAGCGTGGTTCATGACCTACTATCAAGATTTTTTCTTTACCTATAATCACGCCGGCGGCATCTTTTTGCTTATCCTATGTATTTGGATGCATTGGGCCTATATTAAAGAACCAAAAAATAAGAACGCTTATCTTGCCCTATTGTTCACTTTCATTTTAGGGCTTATTAAGATCAACTTTGCCTTAACAACGCTGCTAATAGGCGTCCTGACCGTCTTACTGGTCAATCGCTTGAACAAAAAAACTATTAATACCCATGAAAAAAATTTCTATGTGCTCTCCTGCATCGGATTGCCGTTATTATGGTATGGGGTTTACAGCATTTTCTTGACCGGGTTAACGGTCAATGAGATACGGCAATGCCTGCCTTACTTAGGCGGCGATGAACCATATAATAGTGTCGGTCCCCTGCAAACAATTCCGCAATGGGCACAGATCATTTTAAGCAATATCCGCTCAAGCTGGATCAGTTTAGGCCTGTGCGCGCTCATTTGCTTATCGACGCTGCTAACCGGCCTTCATATCCTAAAGACAAAAGACAAAAACCTTGCACTGATCATCGGTTACGCACTTTTGTTTTACGCGCTTAACATGCATGAATTCATCAAAAGCGGGGTATTCTACCGGTTGTTTTGGACCCAGCCATTGTCAATATTATTGACCTTTATCGTGATCGGTACGGCACTGGCAAATTTTGCAAAACCCATCCGATTCCTTGTTTGGTCCACCTTATGTGTGATCGCCGCTTGCTCGATTTGGCAATCAACAGTGTTGATCAATTCCTTCAAAAATCCTGCTCATTTCTTAGGCAGCGATCGCGGGCAGGTTTATATCACCAATGACCGCAACTGGATGCAAACGGTGGTGCTGACAACGAAAACCCTGAATGCTAATTTAAAAGCGGATGAACTATTTCTAGCCCTGCCCTATGATTGTTTGTACTATTACTTAACCGATAAAAGAACACCCACGCGCCAATTGATCTTCTTTGATCATATCAAGATCCCGCTCGAGCAGGAAGAGCGGATCATTCAGGAACTGGAAGCCAGAAAAATCGCCGCCGTCCTCCTTTCCAGCCGTCAAGCGGCCCATGAGCATGGTTTAGGGACGCTGGGGGTGACCTATTGCCCCATGATGGCACAATACATCAATACGATCTTCGCTCCCTCTACCAAGATAGGCGACTGGACGAATGAACCCGGCTGGGCTTGGAATCATGGGACCTACATTTTTAAGCGAAAAGAAATCCCACATGAATAAAAGAACTTTCTTTTGCTGGCTTACAGTTGCCGCCGTTTTATTGATGGGCTACTTTAAATTGAACTTCTACCCGCAGCTATCCCAAGGGGATCATGGCCGCGACCTGTATTCTGCCCAGGCTGTTCTGCGCGGGGAACTGCCTTATAAAGATTTTTGGTGGGTATACGGGCCCATGATGCCCTATTATTTCGCGGTTTTTTACAAGATCGCCGGATCAACCATTGTCGGCTTCTTATTGGGAGATCTGGTCCTGAAAGCCGCCGCGGCCGCATTCTTTTATTTAGCCTGTTCTTGTTTCATTGCCCCCCTCTTGGCGTTCTTAGGGGCCGTGTGGTTCGCTCAAAGCCAGCCGGATTTCTTTTTTACCTTCAATCACGCCGGCGGGATCACCGCCGAGCTGTGGATCATTTTCATGCTGTTTGCCTTTATTAAAAACAAAGCCCCAAAATATCTCTGGATGAGCTTACCCGCTGTTCTTATATACTGCCTGATCAAGATCAATTTTGGCCTGGCCGCGTTTGTTGTCGTCCTTGTTACCGCCGGCTTCCATAAATTTAAAGAAAAGAAATTTTATCTGACGAGCGTCACTGTGCTCTGTTTGACTGCGTTCATTTATTGGCTGTTGTTAAAAGACCTGAGCATTGAAGAAATCCGTCAGTGCATGCCCTATTTTGGCGACGATCAGCCGCATCATTTCCCCCCGTCCATGACCATCCCCTATTATTTCACCCAGCATTGGTTGACGCTCGTGCATGCGTGGCTCGATCTAAACCAGATCCTAACACGCAACTGGATGAGCTCAGGATTCACAGTCTTTTTATTTTGCTACAATCTGCTCAATTGCCTGCATCATGTTATCTTGCATTTGGCCACCATTCTGGTCATCTGGCAGATCGCTACGGGCAAGATCAAAGATGAAGAACGCAAAGGGTTATTGTGGATCTTAAGTATCTTAGGAATATTCTTTATCTTGAACTTCCACGAATTCGTCGTCAGCGGCGTGTGGTACCGCACCTATTGGTCTTTGCCGTTCTTATTCATGTTCCACGCGCTCATGATCGCCATCGGATACCGCCTTTTTCCCAAATTGATCCGCGGCCTGATCTGGTCGCTGCTTGGCGCATTATTGATCTTGAATGGCATGGTCAGCTTCTTTACGACCCAACAACAAAAGATGCCGCCCAACTTCTTAAATTCCCCCTACGCGCAAGTTTACTTAGGCAATGAACCCCAATGGACCCAGACCGTCAATGCCGTCAGCGCTTTCTTAAAACAAAACCTTAAAGCCAACGAAACTTTTTTCGCCCTGCCTTACGACGACATTTACTATTATTTAACCGATAAACAAAGCCCGAGCCGTATGCTCATTTTCTTTGACCATATCAAGATCACGCCTAAACAGGAAGTCGACATCATCAAAGAATTAGAAACTAAGAATGTAGCCTACGTGCTGATGTCCAACCGCATCGCCTCCAGCGAACGAGGCCTAGGGATATTCGGCAAAACCTACTGCCCCTTGATCGCCGCCTACATCAACCAAAAATACGCCCCGTTAGCCCGCCAGGGAGGAGATTGGCAAAAAGAGCCAGGTTGGGGTAACAATCATGGGGTTTTGATTTTAAAACGACGGTAGTTCTGCTGTAACTTTATTCCAACTTGTTTATATTAAATATTCTCGCGCTGTGATAGAGCGTCAGAATTTCAATTAAATCTTTCCTGAATCGGTACACAAGACGGTAATTCCCAAGGATAAGTTCGCGGATGATTGGATTCCTTGCTTCTGGAACAATTCTTCCTGATAGGGGAAATCTTGCAATATGATTAAGCGATTCAAAAATATCTATAGCGAAAAGGCAAGCGTAATGCGTTGAGTCTTGAGCTATAAAATCGACTATTGACTCCATGTCTTCTGCGGCCTGGACAGTCCATTTTATTTTAGCCATTTCTTCATCTTTTGTTTAAATCTGTCATGATCGATGGTCTTTCCGGAATCAGCTTGCGCAAGCCCCTTTTCTATCTTTGCTAAGAATAAAAAACGCTCCATGGCATCCTCAAAAGAAGCATCCGGTGGGAGATCTTGAACTGCTTGAATAAGTTTTTGTTTTGTAGTCATGGTTTAAGGATATCAGGTGTTTATTGCTTAAGCAATTATTTCTTTCGATCAGACCAGGCATCTTCATGCAGATTGCTTTTCGTTATTTTCTTTAAAAGCCCCGCTAACGGATAAACATCCCTTTCCTTCGCCGTTAAAACGATCCTGTTCGCGTCCAACGACATATCCACCCGTGACCCTTGATGTATATTAACCTGTTTTGCCACCGCGTTAGGTATGTGCAGCGCCAACCTATTGCCCCATTTCTAAACCGTTACATGCATACTTGTTCCTGTCTAAATGTATTTACAATGAGTATTCATTCTTAAAGCATCCGTGTCAATAAACCAGCTTGATATTCATAGGCCTTATTCTGGTTTCTTTTCAACCAACTTCGATGTCAGCGCTCTGACGGAATCCAGGATATCGATGGGCACGGCCAGAACGACCGTGTTGGACGCGGTGGGCCCTAAGCCATCGATCGTTTGAAGCGTTCGTAATTGCATGGCTCCGGGAGATTGCGCCATCGTCTTGGCGGCTTCGGCCAAATTGACTGCGGCTAACTTATCACCTTCGGCCTTGGTGATGTTCGCTCTTTTTTCTCTTTCCGCGGATGCCTGGCGGGACATCATTTTCTTTAATTCTTCCGGTACGTCCACGTCTAAGATCTTGATCGCCGTCACCTGCAAGCCCCAGTTGGCCGCTTGTTTCTGAATGATCGCCTCTATCTCGTCGCCGATCTTCTGCCGTTCGGCCAACAGATCGTCAAATGTCATTCCGCCAACCACATCCCTTAAGGCCGCTTGGGCATATTGAGAGACCGCGTACAAATAATTCTGGACTTTAATAACCGCCGTCTGCGCATCCACCACCTGGAAATAAACCACCCCATTGATCGACACCGGCACATTGTCCTTGGTGATCGCCTGTTGTTTGGGAATATCATTGGTCAAGACCCGCATATCAATGACCCTCGCCGACTCGATCAACGGGATAATGAAATTAAGCCCCGGCTGAAGCGTTCTTGAATATCGGCCCAACTGAAAAACAACCCCCGTCTCATACTGCTGAATGATCCTGACCGCGGAACTAATATAAACAACCACCAACGGAATTAATAAAAACCACATAAGATCCTCCCTTTTTTATTCATTTAGAATACAACCTGTCATCTTTCCAGTCTTTGTGAATGGATTATATCATCCTAAGTGTCTTTGGCGTTAAAAATGGTTTGGAATGATTAAGGTGGGTATGAAGAAACGGGGCCGACGAGATTTGAACTCGCGGTCTTCAGCGTGACAAGCTGATGTGTTAACCAACTACACCACGGCCCCAGAAATCTTTCAAAGGCTTAACGAAGATTTTCAATTGTACGCAAAGCCCGGGACGATGTCAACTTAAAATTTTCATAGCAGCTATTGTATCGGGAACGCTTTAAAACCATTTTCTGCCTTCGGAACGATCAACCCTAATGATATGACCATTTTGAATCCGTCCTGCACGCTCCAGCCCGGGTCGATCAAACTTTTTTCTTCCGCCAAATAAACAAAACCAATGACCGGATGAGCCATGGGGATATAAACCTTGTACCAATCCTTGCCCGACGTTTGGTCTTTAACCTTGCCTGCTAAGAAAGCAATGCTCCATTGATTGGCATTAGGATAGTTGACCAGCACGGTTTTTTTGTAAACATCCCCGCCCTTTTTCCCCAACACATCGCTGATCTGCCGGGTCAATAAATAGATCTCTCGAATGAACGGGATGCGCGCGGTGATCCGATCGAACATCTTCAGGATACGCCGGCCCATGACATTGGTGACAATATAACCGATCAAGAACAAAATAAAGAGCAGGATCAACAGGCCTAAGCCCGGAATATGTTTTGTATCAATGTATTGATTTAAAAAAGCCAAGATGCGCTTGTCGATCAAATGATACAACAGCTCAAGAGCGATAACACATAACAGGACCGGGATGATGGCAAAGATGCCGCGAAAAATGTTTGTGCGAAGATGGGTGAAGAAATTTTGCATATTAAAGAATGGATGACGGAACGGGAAAATTAAAATGGGCGGTGAAGGAATTGGTGCCCCGACCTCTGTCGGGGTCAGCCCCCCGCCCTATAAACTGTTCCTATTCGTCACAGTTTATAAACAGGGCTCCCTTCAATTCCTTTGAAAATTAAAATGGGCGGTGAAGGAATTGAACCCTCAGCCTATTGAATGTAAGTCAATTGCTCTAACCAATTGAGCTAACCGCCCGAAAGACATGCACATTTATACCCGATTTACGCCCGAAGGTCAAGTAATCTTCACTCGGCTGTCACACCAAAATAGAAATGTCCTAGTTCTACCAATTTAGAAATGTCCTATTTTGGTATATAACTTCCTGGTAGTTTAAATGCCCTAAAGCCATTATTCAATGCCACTGGTCTTCTGCTTCTGAATCTCTTAAACCTGCG
>JANNCL010000256.1:0-20838 GCA_031386565.1 Candidatus Omnitrophota bacterium | reverse complement strand
AGCTATGGGCGGACATCATTTATGGTGTTTGCGCTAATGATCGGCTTTTTGCTCAATTTAAATAAAAAACGCACAATGTTTTAAAGGTAGTACTAGACATTTCATGTTTAGATTAGTATATTGAAAGTTATGAAACATTTTCGCAAAACAGTAAATAAACAATTGGGTGAAATACTGATCGAGCGGGGCATCATTTCCCGCGCGCAGTTAGAAGAAGCTTTAAAAGCACAAAAAGAGAGCGGTCTTTTATTGGGAGAGGCCCTGGTAAACCTTAAGCATGTGTCTGAGGAAGATATTGTCCAGGCATTGACCTGCCAGTATGGGTTCCCTTATTTGCCTCTTTCTAATTATGAAATAGCGCCGGAAGTATTATCGACATTGCCGGTCAATATCTGTAAGAAATATTGCCTGATCCCCATCGATAAGATCGGCAAAAGCTTGACGTTGGCAATGGATAATCCGCTCAACCTGCAAGCCTTGGAGGATGTTGAATTGGTGACCGGCTGTGTGGTGCAGGCATTTGTGAGCACAACGACGGATATCCGCAACGCCATCAAACGTTATTACGAAACGACCTAATACATCAGATGTTATCTTTCAAAGACCGCCTCAAAGAGATCTTGTTACGTGATAAACTGCTGACTCCGGAAAGCTTGGAGAAGGTTCTCGAGGAACAAAAGAAAACCGGCGGCGAATTAACCCGTATTTTACAAAAACATAAGCTTTTGACCGATGATCAAATGTGCCTGGTCTTAAGTGAGGGGTTAGATATCCCCGTCATTAACCTTTCTGTTTTTCGCTTGGATCCGGCCGTTGTAAAATTACTCCCAAAAGAGTTCGCTCAAGAGTACCACATGATCCCGATTTCACGCCTTGGAAATCAATTAACAGTAGCCATGGTCGATCCTCAGGATGTTTTTGCCATTGATAATGCCAAGGCATTGACCAATATGTCCGTTAACGTGGTCATTGCCAAAGCACGGGACATTACCGCTGCCATTGAACGTTTATATGATACTGATAGCAATGCTTCGTTAGAAGAGATCCTTAAGGATATCAAGACCAATGAAGACATGGAAGTTGTCAAGACCAATGCGGCATCCATGGACCGGTCCAAGATCGAGAATTTATCGGAAGATGCTCCGATCATCACTTTGGTCAATACTATCATTGAACAAGCGGTTTACGCCAAAGCAAGCGATGTGTTCTTAGAGCCGATGGAAACGACCATGCGCATTCGTTACCGTGTGGACGGGATGATACGGGAGATCGACCGTATGCCTAAAGTATTTCATTTTCCCGTCGTTTCGCGGGTGAAAGTTATTTCTAATCTGGATATCGCGGAACACCGTCTGCCTCAGGACGGGCGTTTTCGCATCATGACGTCACAAGGCAAAGAGGTCGATTTTCGCGTGAATGTCCTGCCAACGTCCTTGGGCGAAAAAGTGGTGCTGCGTATCCTGGATAAGAATTTGGAGATCCATGGTCTGGATAAATTAGGTTTTGAACAGACGAGTTTAAACAGGCTGAAGGAAAGCTGTGATCGGCCTCATGGGATGATCTTAGCCTGTGGTCCTACCGGGAGCGGGAAGACCACCACATTATATTCGATCTTAAAACATATTGATACTCCGGGTAAGAACATCATCACCGTGGAAGATCCGGTGGAGTTTCAGGTAAAAGGGATGAACCAGGTCAATATCCGCGCTGAAGTTGGTTTGACATTTCCAGCAAGCCTGCGGGCGATACTGCGGCAAGACCCGGATGTTATCTTGATCGGCGAGGTTCGCGACGCGGAGACACTGGATATTGCGGTCAAAGCGGCATTGACGGGACACTTGGTCCTAACATCCTTGCATACGACCACTGCTGCCGGTTCTATCACCCGTATGATCAATATGGGCATTGAGCCTTTTTTATTATGCTCATCGGTCATATCGATCGTAGCGCAGCGTTTGGTGCGTCGTGTTTGTCCGAAATGCCGCGAGGCTTATACGATTAATGCAGAAGCGGCTAAACAATTCAATATCCCAAAACTGGTACCGAATCATAATTTGATATTTTATCGTCCCAAGGGCTGTCAAAAATGTTTTAACAGCGGCTATCAGGGGCGCGTTGGGATCACAGAGATATTGATCATGACCAATATGATCAAGGAATTGATCTTGGCGCGGGCGTCGGAGTTGGATATTAAACAAGCAGCGCAGGAAGCCGGCATGGTCACCATGCGCGAGGATGCGGTGATCAAGGCCAGCCAAGGTTTAACCACGCTCGAAGAGGTGGTGCGTTTGACCGCACCTGACACATGATGGAAACCACAAGAGATCGGATATTAAAAGCGATCAAGAGCCTGCCCAATATCGACCATGGGGCATTGGATACCGTTTTATTTACAAAGGATGACCGGAGATTCGGGCTTATTCGTAAATTGCTGGACCAAAAGATCGTTCCTGAACAGGAGTTGTTGGTTATTTTGGTCAGGGAATTGAAGATACCGTCGATCGATCTGTCCAAATACCGCATTGATGAGAAATTGAAAGATATCCTGTCTGAAAAAGTAGCGCGTCAGTATGAAGTGGTGCCTATTTCATGTTTTGCCAATATCCTGACTGTAGCGGTTGCTGATCCGTTGAATGTTTTTTGTATTGACGACCTGTGCAATATCACGCAGAAGGAAGTGGATATCATCATTGCCACGCCGTCACAGATCAAAAGCGCGATCGAGATGTTCTATGCGACCGCATCATCGTCGATCGCCACAGCAGCGGAAAATCTGGAAGCATCCAATATTGATCTGACGTCGGAAGAAGGGGCCCAAGAAGTTAATAATGCCATGGCTGATGAAGCTCCGGTCATCCGCATGGTCAATTTGGTGATCAAACAGGCTATTCGCCAGCGCGCATCGGATATTCATATGGAACCGACCGAAAACGGCGTGCGCGTGCGCTACCGCATTGATGGTATCCTGCAAGATATTCTCACGATCCCCAAGGAGAATCAGAATGCGGTGATCGTGCGCATTAAGATCATTTCAAAGCTTGATATCACCAGCGTGCAGGTGCCGCAGGACGGTCGTTTTAAGATGCGCTTAAGCGGACAAGAAATAGATTTTCGTGTTTCCTTACTGCCTACAACTTTTGGTCAGAAGATCGTGCTACGGGTACTTGATAAAGCAAATTTGTCGGTGGGCCTTCATAAATTAGGCTTCTCCAAACAATCGATCGACCTTTTGGAAGACGGTATGCGAAAACCTTTCGGAATGATCTTAGTCACTGGTCCGACCGGTAGCGGGAAATCCACGACCTTGTATTCGATGATCAATAAGCTCAATACGGTGGACCGTAATATCGTGACCATTGAGGACCCGGTGGAATATCTGGTGGAAGGATTGACCCAGATCGAAACAAAGGCCGATATAGGATTAACATTCTCCATGGGCTTGAAATCTGTTTTGCGCCAATCACCGGATATTGTCATGGTGGGGGAGATCCGCGACGGTGAAACAGCTGATATTTCGATCAAGGCCGCTTTGACGGGACAGTTGGTGCTCTCTACTTTGCATACCAATGATGCCGCGGGCGCGATCAACCGTCTGGTTGACATGGGGCTGGAGCCTTTTTTAGTGGCATCGAGCGTAGTGTTGGTGTGTGCTCAGCGCTTATGCCGCAAGATCTGCCCATTTTGCAAACATAAGGTCCAACTTCCAGAAGAGGCTTTTGCTAAGATCAAGAATAAGGTTAAAGTGGACCTGGTCTTTTATGAAGGTAAAGGATGCGATCGTTGCCGGAACACGGGATATTTAGGACGTTTGGGGGTTACCGAAGTCTTACAGATCGATGATCAGATCAGGGATCTGATCATCCGGGGGAAATCGTCTCATGACATTGCTCAGCATGCTCAAGAAAAACAGGGAATGAAATTGTTGTTTGATGATGTCATTGATAAAATGGTGGCCGGAGAGACTACGTTGGCGGAGGTATATCGTATTGCCGCGGAAGAAATATGAAAAAGATCTTTTATTGATGGAATTTGGTTTTTTTTAGGTTATCCTAAAAAGTGTAAAAGGGAAAAAATATGCCAACGTATAATTATACGGCGCGAGATCAGCAAGGGAAGACTGTTACGGGAAAGATCGCTGCGGAGAATCAGAATATGATCATCGCGGAATTGCGTAAGCGTGAGCTGATCATTATCGCGATCGATGAAGAAAAGCAATCTATGGGCAAGGCGGCTCCTGCCCAGAATAAAGTTTCGAAAAAAAGGGTGAAATCTGAGGATATTGTTGTTTTTACCCGGCAATTTGCCACCATGATCGATGCGGGTATCCCGATCATGCAGTCGTTGGAAGCGTTGGGTGAACAGGCATCTAATCCTGTTTTTAGAGATACGATCACCGCTATCCGGGAGGACATTCAGCTTGGCAGCGGGCTATCGGCAGCATTTTCCAAACATAGAAACATTTTTGATTCTTTGTACGTGAACATGATCCGTGTGGGTGAGACCGGTGGTGTTTTGACCACTGTTTTGGAACGGATCGCTCTCTATTTAGAGAAGTCGGAGAAATTAAAACAGAAGGTTCAGGCGGCGATGATCTATCCGACCGTTGTTGTTACCATGGCGATGTTGATCACGGTTGTCCTGTTGGTCAAAGTTGTTCCGACATTCTCGCAGATCTATGAATCATTGGGGCAGAAGCTACCTCTGATGACTCAGATCCTCATTGATTTTAGTAAATTATTGCAGCATCAGTTGATTTTCTTGATCGGCGGCGGGTTCGTTATCTTTGTGCTTTTTATGCAATACCGTAAGACCCCTGCCGGTTCTTTACAGATTGATTCAATATTATTGAAAATGCCGGTCTTTGGTGATTTGATCTGCAAGGTCGCGGTTAGTCGTTTTTGCCGTACGTTCTCAACCTTGAGCCAAAGCGGCGTGCCGATCCTTGAAGGTTTGGAGATCGTTGGGAAGACTTGCGGTAATCGCGTTATTGAGCTGCTTGTTGATGATATCAAAGCCAGCGTGCGCGAAGGAGAGAGTGTTGCGGCGCCTTTGGCGAAAAGCAAGGTTTTTCCGCCGATGGTGACCCGTATGATCGCGATCGGCGAGAAAAGCGGACAGTTAGAGAAAATGATGACCAAGGTCGCGGAGTTCTATGATGACCAGGTAGATACGGCAGTGGAAGGGTTGACTAAGCTAATCGAACCTTTGATCATCGGTTTCTTAGGTATCGTGGTTGGTTTTATCGTTGTTGCGTTGTTCATGCCGATCTTGAGTTTGACGACGGCCATGAAATAACATATCTTTTATCGTATGAAAAATAGATCACTCTTCCTTATTTCTTTGGTCGCTGCGTTTTGCGCGATACCTGCCGCTTTTGCGGATGGGGCGTTGCCAGTGCCGGGGAATGAATTGAGCAGCAGCGTTCAGAGCCTTTATGAGAGCGCGCAAAAACTCTCCGTTGGTAATTCATTACTCGCCGTACATGTTAATGAAGTCAATATGAAATTAGCCGCGTTACAGCTGCGTTTTAAACAATTAGCGATGGAAAATGATCGTTTGAGCGAACAGGCGCTGATGCTTCAGGAGAATGATCCTGTCAAGGCGCGCAAGATCGCCTCCATGGAAAAGGAATCTTTTGATATTGATGCTCAGGTCGAAGCTTTAAAAGGTAAGATCAAGGCGGATGCGGATGCAATGGCCTTGGCGCCTATCCAAGAAGCGCGATTTGACAGGCGATTGAACGAATTGGGATTGGCGCAGGATTCATTGCCCGTTGTTATTGATCCTAGTGCCAAAGAAAAGCTACGTTTGCTAAAGATGATCGAAGAAAGCAAAAAAAGGCAGGAAGATCTTTACGCGAAAATAATATCCGGTCAAGTATCGGTCCCTGTTGTTCGAGTGGAATCATCGGCTCAAAAAAATGCGTTACTTGCGGCGATCCGCAGGGCTCAAGAAGAGGTTGATCAGTTAAATGCGATGTCCGCAGCTCGACCTCAGGATGATGGGGATGCGTTACAATTTAAACAGCTGCAGGTGCAGGTTAATGCTTTACAAAAGAGTCATGATGAATTGGAGGGGCTGGTGACCCGTATGCAGCAAAAGCTGCAAGATGTGCGGAAAAATGACGAACAGCGCACGGAATATGGCCGTTTGAAGGAGAATTTAGCTCAGATCAATAAAGAGACCCAATCTTTAAAAATGCAATTAACCGACTTACGGATCAAAATGGTAGAGCTGGATAAGCGTAAAACGTACTTAGAAGCAATGACCCGTAATTAATGGTATTTGGAAAGCGTTTTCTTATTTGGATATTCTTTGAGACTCAATTTTTTCGATATATTTTGGTGCTTTAACGTAGATCCGCTGTTGATGGTTTTAATGGGGTTTATTTTTTTTCGTCGATAATACAAGTTTAAGTTCTTTTATTAAAATAAAATTAATTGCTAGTTTGATTGCAAAGTGTCTTTTTGTATGTTATGGTAATACTAGGTTGGTTTTGGATGTTTGACAATTGATTCAAAGTATTAACATGGGGCTGTAAAGGTTATTTTGAGTGAGAAAACAGGAAAATGCCATTATATATTCTTATACCTCCTGCTCAGATATCCTTAGGATAGCCCACCACAAAGGAGTGAGTATGAGAGGCCTAAACAAATCTTCAGGTTTTACGCTTGTTGAGATCATGATCGTAGTTGCTATTATAGCTTTATTAGCAGCGATCGCGATCCCCAACTTGTTACGCGCAAAGTTGAATGCGAACGATGCTTTGGCTAAAGCCACGGTCCGTTCTATATCAACTTCTGCGGAATCTTACGCAACGGCCAACAATGGTAATTATCCCCTTGATGTAACGTCCTTAACAGGGGCAAGTCCCGCGTATTTGAATAATCCATATTGCGATCATACTGTATCAGGGTACTTTTATACCTGTACTTTCAGTATCGCAACGTACACTGTTGCTTCAACACCGGTTACGGTTGGTACTACCGGTACCACGACATACACAGTTTCAACGGGTGGTGTGTTAACTCCGTAATTGTTGTGTATAAATAAGTTGTGAAAAAACCCTGCACCATATGGTGTGGGGTTTTTTTTGCAAAAAGCGTTGATTTTATTTGGGAATGACTTAATATAAATTTATAGATCTATATTACTTCCCAAATATGAAAATATTATCCAAGATCACATATATTTCTTTATTGTTCGTTATTAGCCTTTTGGGTGCGATGAATGCTGCTTTTGCCCAAGATATCGCTGGCGAGATCATCAATGTTAACCCCTCCCAAAGTATCGCTTTTATCGACTTAGGAAAAGATAGCGTCAGCACGGGGGATGTTTTTGCTGTTGAGGCCCCTGGCGGACCGATCTATTTAGAGATCGTTGAAACGGCACCTGCTGTATCAAAACTGAGTGTTTGTCAAAAAGAGAATTTTAAGAGCACTGTTTCTGATTTTCAAACAGTGAGCATCGGTGCGTCGGCAAAAAGGGTGCTTACCAATAAACCGGAAATTGCCAGGTTTACCGGGACCGATGCTAATGCACCAACGAATTCAATGCCTGTCGGCATTCCTAATATCGATCCGCAAGTTCTGGTCAAGCCCAATATCGCCAATGAGACCATTCAGAGCCTTGATACCCGTTTAGATAAGATGGTCGAGAGTAATGTAAAGTTGTTCAATACATTGACAGATCTTCTCAATGAAAAGAAGCAATGGCAGGCAGGTGAGGATCGTATTCGCGCTGACCTGCAAGCTGCGCAAACGCAGATACAAACGTTAAATTTAGCCAATGTTGATCTAAAGAAACAATTGGCTGATGCAAATTTCCAGACCGCGAACACTGTGGCTGAAAATGAAAAGAACAAGAAGAGCGCGGAAGATGCGCAGTCAAAACTGCAAAGCCTTAAAATACGTTTGGATAGTTTAAACAAGATCATTCAAGATCGCCTAAAACAATGAAAACAAAATTTCGTGCCATCGTTCATTTAGCAGTCATCATTTCTTTTATCGCCTCCGGTGTAAAAGCGCAGGAAGTTGCGCCTGCCCAGCTAACCGATCAGGACCCTGCCCAAACAAAGACCCAGATCGAGCTGGCTATTGATGTTTTAAAAAGAGAGCGGGATAATTATCAACGGGAGATCCTCGATCTTTCTAATAAATTCATCGATCAAAAAGCATCCACGCCGGAAGGTTTCAAGGAATTAAAAGATAAATTGCTGGCGTTGGAATCCGACCTCAGGGATAAAACCACGCTGATCAATTATTTGATGGTCGAGAAAGCGGACCTTTCTCGGAAATTGCCGGCGATGGACCAAGAAAGGGATGCGTTAAAGACATCCATTGATGTCTTGAATAAGAAAGTCGCTGATGTTAAACAGGAAACGCAGCAGCGCATTGATGCGTTATCCCAAGAGAAAGAGCAGCAGCAAAAAGAATTAGAGGTTAAGCTGCGGCAATTCGTTGAAACGGATGCCCAATTGAAATCCGCTCAGGAACAAATAAGCAAAACCAAGCAGGATCGTGAGGATCAGTTGTCGAAGATCGATGGCTTGAATAAAAGTTTGGCTGATCTAAAGGGCCAGTTGCTTACAGCCAATGAAGTAAAGTCCAAGTTGGCACAACAGGTCATTGACCTTCAAAATGTTCAAGAAACCTCGAAGGTAAAAGATAAAGATCTGCGATCGCTCCAAGAACAGAACAGAACAGCGTCGGCACGAGTTGAAGTTCTCAATGCAGAGCTTAAATCAACGCAGGATGAACTGGTCCGTACCAAGAGATCTTTGGAGGATGGTTTAAAAGACAAGGGTGAGAGTAATGCCCGCATTACGGAGCTTTCCAAGCAACTGCAAGATGTTTCGGCTCAATTGGCACAATCACTAAAGACTAAGACAGAAAGCGGATCAGTATTGGAGGCCCAGGTCCAATCGAAGGCCAAGGAAGCAGCCGAGTTATCTAAGAAATACACCCAGGAGCAGGAGACTAATGCCCGTTTAATAGAGCAAATAAAAGGATTGTCGTCGAAAAGCGATGAACTATCAGCACGTTTAATAAAGGCCAATGAATCCTTTAACGGGGCTCAGACCAAGGTCGATGATCTGCAAGATAAAGCTAAAAAGTTGAATGAGCAGATCGCTCAGTTAACAGCGGCTAAAAAGTATACGGAAGAACAACTGCAGGCGAATGTAAAGGCGCTGAATGATCAGATCAAAAAATTAGGCGAAGGCAAAGAGGACCAGATCAGATCATTGAATGGGGTAAAAGATGAAAAGGAAGCTCAGATCAAGACGGCTAATGAAAAAATAGCGGTGCTCCGCACGGCTTCAGTAAAAGTACAGCAGCAATTTGAGGGACAGCTTACGGAGCTTAAGAAGAGTTTAGAAGAAAGTCAGAGGGTATTAAAGGATTCCAACACTCGGGCAGAACAGATAGCCAAAGAGGTTAGCGCTAAAGAAGCACAGGTCGCTGCTTTACAAAAGAATATACAAGAAAAAGATGCGGCATTGATAGGTTCGCGGAATGATGCCCAGAAAATACAGCAGGAATATGAAAGTAAGATCAATAAGGCCGATCAAGCAAGGATCGCGAACGAAGAACAATTAAAGAAAGCGAATGCCGCACAGCAAGAGTTTTTAGGAAAGGGTCGTGAACTTGCCGCGGTCAATGATCAGCTTTCCCGTCAAATAAAAGAAGGCATCGCGCAATTGCAGCAAGAACGATCCAACACCGCCGCTGCGCAAGAAGCCATCGTCAAGCTTAATGGTCAGATCAAATCTTTAGAGCGATCGGCAAATGATTCCAAAGATGACCGTGATCGTAATATCGCGCAATTAAAAGAACAGCTAAGTGTTTTAAGCCAGGCTAAGTTCAAGGCTGATCAGGCTTTAAAACAAGCTCAGGAGCAGCTATCGTCGAGCACAAAGAATTTTAAGGAGCAGATCGATGCTTTAAGCGGATCAAAGTCATCCCTTGAGTCGCAGTATGGAGATCTTGTAAAAGCGAAAGGTCTCAATGATGACCTAAAAAAGAAAGCTTTAGGGGAAAAGGATGCTGCGCAAGAACAAGTGCGTCTATTAACCGCTCAGTTAGAGCAAAGCAAGAGCGCGTCCGTAAATATGCAGAAACAGTTTGAGGCGCAGGTTGCTTCTTTAAAGCAATCCAAGCGGTCCTTAGAGGCTGGGATCCAGGCCAGTGCTTTAAAATTCAATGATCAGCTTACGGTCCTGCAAAAGACTAAGGAAGCCCAGGAAAGTCAGTATAAAGCAACGGTTGCACGCTTGAACGATCAACTAGGCGTATTAACGCGATCCAAATCTGCGGCTGAAGAACAATTAAAGAAGAACATGGTGGAGCTAAAGGCGTCGTTGACAAGGGCGAACGCTACGGATGCTGCAGATAAGCAAGCGCAGGAAGAAAATGCCAAATTACAAAAACAGATCGTGGATATCACGCTTGCAAAGAAGAATTCAGAAGAACAATCCCAACACAATATTCTTGACTTGAGGGCCAATATTTCGGATCTAAATAATCAGATCAAAATATTGGCACAGTCTAAAAAATCTGCGGAGGAACAATTGCAAGGCACCATTGTTCACTTAAATGAACAACTTGGGGCCGTAACACAATCAAAGTTGAAGCTCGAACAGGAATCGACCGTAAATATCACTCAATTAAATGCAACAATAGCTGATCTAAATCAAGCGAAACAAAA
Organism: Candidatus Omnitrophota bacterium; assembly: GCA_031386565.1. Classification (GTDB taxonomy): domain Bacteria; phylum Omnitrophota; class Gorgyraeia; order Zapsychrales; family Fredricksoniimonadaceae; genus JACQQW01. The sequence goes on along the minus strand of JANNCL010000256.1, from coordinate 10,131 downwards.
AAGCGAAGCGCAATTGAATGCGAATGCCTCCGCTCTTAGCGACCAGTTGAAACAATTAAATCAAACGAAAGCTCAGAGTGAAGAACAGTTTAAAACGAAAGTATCAGAATTTACGGCACAATTAAACGAAATAACTCAGGCAAAGACAAAAGCAGAACAGGAAGCAAAGACTAGCCTTAAAAAATTGAACGAACAATTGACGGGTATTTCTCAAGCGAAACAAAAGAGTGAAGCGGAACTTAAGTCGAATCTGGCGGTAGTTAACGATCAGTTAAAAATATTAGTACAAAGCAAGGCGAAGAGCGAAGCGCGGTTGAATGAGAATGTGACGGGATTAACAAGTCAGCTCAATGGCTTAACGCAAGCCAAGACCAAGATTGAAACGGAATCCAAGGAAGCTATTGCGCGTTTAAATGAACAGCTATCGACTTTATTGCGTGCAAAAGAGATGGCGGATCAGGGGGCAAAAGAAAATATTGCTAAATTAAATGAACAAATGAATGCTTTAGCGGTGGCTAAAAGTACCGGTGAGAAGCAGGCACAGGAAACAGCGGCACGACTTAATGAACAGATCGCGAATCTTACAAAAGCAAAAGCGCAAAGCGAAGAACAAGCGCAGGCCAAGTTGGCTAGTGTGAATAGCAACTTAAGTAAATTAGCCCAGGCAAAAGCGCAAGCCGAGCAAGAAGACAAGAACAATACAGCCAAATTAAATGAGCAGATCAGCGGTTTATCCCAAGCAAAAGCTAAATCAGAACAGGAAGCAAAAGCTGAACTAACTAAATTGAATGAACAGTTAACGGCGTTAATGCAGGCAAAACAAAAGAGTGAAACACAGTTGAACGCAAATGTCACGGCATTGACAAATCAGTTGAATGGATTAACTCAAGTAAAGGCAAAGAACGAGACGGAGTCAAAAGAAACGATCGCCCATTTAAATGAACAGCTAGGTGTTTTATCACAGGCTAAGAGTAAGACACAGACAGAGCTAAACAAAATAATTGGCGTGCTGAATGAACAGTTAAAAGATTTAACGCAAGCAAAGGTGACGCAGCAAGAACAGATCCGTCAATTGGCGCAAAAGTTATCGGATAACAAGAGTGCGGCGCAGGGGATGGAGAAACAATATGCGGGAGAGATCAATAAGTTACAGTTAGATGTGCAGACCAAGCAGGAAGCATTGAAGAAGAGCGGGAACAGCAATGAACAGTTAAAGGCAGAGTTAGGGAAAGCATCGGAAGCGTATAAACAATTACAAGCACAAGCAGAGCAAGCAACGAATGAATTAACGAAGACGAACGAAGCAGTAAATCTTCAATTAGCTCAGACAACGAAGGCGTATCAGCAGTTACAAGCAAATGCTAAAGAGTTAAAGGCAAAGCAAGCCAAGCTGTCGGAAGAGATCAATACTTTAATCGCAACAAAGAGTGCTAGTGAGAAGCAAGCGCAGGAAACAACGGCACGACTGAATGAACAGATCGCTTCTTTAACAAAAGCAAAAGCCCAAAGCGAAGAACAGGCGCAGGCCAAGGTTGCCGGCTTAAATAATGACTTAACCAAATTAGTCCAAGCAAAAGCGCAAGCTGAGCAAGAAGCCAAGAACAATACAACTAAATTAAATGAGCAGATCAGCGATTTATCCCAAGCAAAAGCTAAATCAGAACAGGAAGCAAAAGCTAACCTTACTAAATTAAATGCACAGCTCTCAGATCTGACTTTGGTTAAACAAAAGAGCGAAGCAGAACTGAAATCGAATCTATCAGCCCTTAACGAACAGTTAAAACAAATATCCCAAAGCAAGGTGAAAAGCGAAACACAGTTGAATGCAAATGTGACGGCATTGACGAATCAGTTGAATGGCTTATCGCAAGCGAAAGCCAAAGCAGAGGCAGAATTAAACGGAAGAATTGGGGCATTGAATGGACAGTTAAAAGATTTAACGCAAGTGAAGGTGATGCAGGAAGAACTGATAGGGCATGCGAAAGTAACACAAGGCAATTTAGAAGAACAGATCCGTCAATTGGCGCAAAAGTTAGCGGATAATAAGAGTGCGGCGCAGGGGATGGAGAAACAATATGCGGGAGAGATCAATAAGTTACAGTTAGATGTGCAGACCAAGCAGGAAGCATTGAAAAAGAGCGGGAACAGCAATGAACAGTTAAAGGCAGAGTTAGGGAAAGCATCGGAAGCGTATAAACAATTACAAGCACAAGCAGAGCAAGCAACGAAAGAATTAGCGAAGACGAACGAAGCAGTAAATCTTCAATTAGCTCAGACAACGAAGGCGTATCAGCAGTCACAAGCAAACGGTAAAGAGTTAGAGGCAAAGCAAGCCAAGCTGTCGGAGGAGATCAATGCTTTAGCCGCGTCGAAGAGCGCTAATGAGAAGCAGGCGCAGGAAACAGCGGTACGATTGAATGAACAGATCGCTTCATTAACAAAAGCAAAAGCCCAAAGCGAAGAACAAGCGCAGGCCAAGGTTGCCGGCTTAAGTAATAACTTAACCAATTTATCACAAGCGAAAGCTAAGGCTGAGCAAGAAGCCAAGAATAATGCAGCCAAATTAAATGAGCAGATTAGCGGTTTATCCCAAACAAAAGCGCAAGCTGAGCAAGAAGCCAAGAACAATGCAGCCAAGTTAAATGAGCAGATCAGTAGTTTATCCCAAGCAAAAGCTAAATCAGAGCAAGAAGCAAAAGCTCAATTAACTAAATTGAATGAACAGTTGGCAACGTTATCGCAAGCGAAACAAAAGAGTGAAACACAGTTGAATGCGAATGTGACGGCATTGACGAATCAGTTGAATGGATTATCGCAAGCGAAAGCCAAAGCAGAGGCAGAATTGAACGGAAGAATCGGGGCATTGAACGGGCAGTTAAAGGATCTAACACAAGTGAAGGTGATGCAGGAAGAGCAGATCCGTCAATTGGCGCAGAAGTTAACAGAGAATAAGAATGCGGCACAAGAGATGGAAAAGCAGTACGCGCAACAGGTTGGGCAGTTGCAGCAAGATATGCAGGCCAAGCAGGAAGCATTGAAGAAGAGCGGGAACAGCAATGAACAGTTAAAGGCGGAGTTAGGGAAAGCATCAGAAGCCTATAAACAATTGCAAGCACAAGCAGAGCAAGCAACGAATGAATTAAGGAAGTCCTATCAGCAGTCACAGGATAATGCTAAAGAGTTAGAGTCAAAGCAAGCTAAGCTGTCGGAGCAGATCAATGCTTTAACCGCATCGAAGAGCGCTAATGAGAAGCAAGCGCAGGAAACAGCGGCACGACTAAATGAACAGATCGCGAATCTTACAAAAGCAAAAGCACAAAGCGAAGAAGGCTTACAGGTCAAGTTGGCTAGTGTGAATAGCGACTTAAGTAAATTAGCACAAGAAAAAGTGCAAGCTGAGCAAGAAGCCAAGAACAATGCAGACAAATTAAATGCGCAGATCAATGATCTTGCAGAAGCAAAAACTAAATCAGAACAGGAAGCCAAGGTAAATCGTACACAATTAAATGCACAACTGGCAGATTTGACCCAAGTAAAGCAAAAGAGCGAGACGGAACTTAAAGCGAATCTGTCAGCCCTTAACGAACAATTAAAACAATTAGCACAAAGCAAAGCGAAGAGCGAAGCGCAGTTGAATGCGAATGTGACGGCATTGACGAGTCAGTTGAATGGATTAACGCAGGCGAAGGTAAGAGTTGAAACAGAATCAAAAGATATTGTAGCGCGTCTTAATGAACAACTAGCTGCATTAACACAATCTAAGAGCAAGATCGAAGAAGGCCTTAAAAACAATGTGGCAGCCCTCAATGCTCAGTTGAAGGAAACGGAACAAACTAAATCCAAGAATATTGACCAGTTAAAGAGTAATGTTACAGCCTTAGAAAGTCAATTAAATGAGTTAGCTCAAGCTAAGGCAAAGAGTGAAGATCAGCTTAAGGCAAATGTTCTGATGCTTACCGGTCAGCTTAAAGATCTGATCCAAATGAAGTCAAAGAATGAAGAAGCCCTTAAACTTAATGCAGCGGGATTGAATAGCCAGATAAATGTATTGAGCCAGGAGAGAAATAAGACCGAAGAGCGGTTTAAATCGGATATTGCTGGTCTTAACGAACAATTAAAACAATTAGCCCAGGCCAAAATTAAAAGTGAATCTCAGTTAAATGCGAATGTTGCGACGCTTAATGAACAATTAAAAGTTGCTTTTAATGCAAAAGCACAAGGTGAAGAGCAGTATAAGAAAGATATGTCAGGCTTATCAAGCAAGATCAATGAATTAACTCAAAGTAAAACACAAAACGAAACACAGTTGAAAAGTGTCGTTGCCAGTCTTAATGATCGTATCAATGTTTTAGAACAAACTAAAAAGGCGCAGGATGATCAATTAAAACAAGCGGTTTCTCAGAAAGAACAGGCCGAAACACAATTGGCCTCTGCGAAAAGCGTGCAAAATAAGCTTACGGAACAATTACATCAAATATCCGTTCAATTGGATGAAAACAAGAATGCAGCGTTGGATATGCAAAAGCAATATGAAGAGCAGGTTGGTAAATTGCAAAAGGATATACAAAAGAGTCAGGAAGCTTTTAAATCAAGCGGCAGTACTAATGATCAACTGCGTGTGGATATAGAGCATTTGCAGTCAGAATATAAGTCAATGCAGGCACAGGCACAAGCTTCGCAAGTTCAATTAGCCAAGTCCAATGACGAGTTGAATAGTCAATTAACCCTTACAACGAAGAAGCTCGAGGAAGTTTTACAAAAGCAACGGACAATCACGGGGAATGCCGATAAATTGAATGATCAGATCAATGCGCTCAACTTGGCGAAGAAGGCGCGCGAAGAAGAGTTCGAAAGGTCAAAAGCACAAATTGAGCAAGAGGCGCGGGCAAATGCTGATAATTTAACCGGGCAAATAGGTCAGTTAAAGTATGACTTGCAAAAGAGCAGGCAAGATACAGCTTCGCTGCAATCAAAGTCAGATCAATTGCAGCTTCAAATAACGAAACTTAATGCCCAGGTCAGTCAGATCGACCAGATCAAAGTTGATGCTGCGAGTCAATGGGAATCGGTTAAAAAGCAATTGAACGATCAGATCAGGGACCTTACGGCATCTAAAGCGAAGGATCAAGAAACCTATAGAAATTTAGCTGATAGTTTGAGAACTCAATTAACCCAAGCCAAACAACAGACGGAACTATCTCAAGCTAAGGTTACTGAGCAACGTTTGAATTTCGAACAGTTGGATCAAGAGAAAAAGAAATTATTGGATCAATTAGCGGCTGCTGCATCACAGACTACGAAACAAAATCAGGCACAATTAGATAAGGCTCAGGCAGAATTAAAGGATATTCAGGATAAATTTAATGCTGCTCAAGCCGCAAATGTGCAGTTGCAGGGTAATTTAACGACGCTAAATGAGCAGATCAAGAATTCCGCGCAATCTAAAGATCAGGGGGATGCTCAATTAAAGGGATTGAATGCTATCATTGATGGTTACAAGAGCAAAGCTTTGCAGCAAGAGTCTTCGGTATCTGATCTGACCACTAAATTAGCGGAACAGAATAAATTGATCGCAACTTTTAATTCTCAAAAACAAAGTCAGGAAGAGTTAAGGGCGCAGATCTTGAACTTGAACGACCGCATAAACGGTGATCAACAGCAGATCAAACAATTGACACAGGAACGGGATGCTTTAAAGCAGAGTAAACAATCAGGTCAAAACGGTCTAGTTGATGAAATACAAGACCTGAAAAAGAAATTACAAGTTAAAGAGCAGCAAGCTGCCGGTGTTAATGTCGCGCATGACAAAATGATCCAGAACTTGAATCAAATGGCCGAGCAGCGAAAGACCTTAGCCCAAGAGAATGTGGCGTTGCAAAACCGTTTGACAGCAGCGATCAATTCCCTTGATACCAAGGTTCGGGAAGTAAGCGCTCCGCTTAATTCCAAGATCACAGAATTGCAGAATCAGATCAGCGAGCAGCACGGGCAATTGCAAGAATGGCAGGCAAAAATGACGCAGGACCTAAAGGATAAAGAACAGCTGTCTAAAACACATGATGATGCCATTTCCCAGAATAAGCAGATACATGATCAAATGAAGTTGAAAGAAGTTGCCTTAGCGCAGGCTCAGGAGAACAGCAGGTTATTAGGTGAAAGAGTGAAGGCGCTGGAATCCCAATTAAATCAGCAGGGAAAAGAAGTAATGGCACGGTCGGGCGAACAACAAAAGATCCTGGAGAATAAACTCAAATTATTACAAGAAGATTTTGATAAGCAAAATCAAGCGCTGATCACACAGAATAAGTCTTATAGTAATTTGTACTATGATAAAGCTGTTCTGACCAAACAACTTGGAGAATTCCAAAAAGAGAAGGATATGCTGGTCACTCAAATGCAGGTCCTGAAAGAGAAAGCCAAGATCGGCGAGAATGTCCCGGATCTGATCGCTCAAGCGAAAGTTTTGTTAGAAAATGAGGTTAAGGGGCTCAATGAGCGTGTTAAAGACATGGAGAAACTGATCGCTGATAAGGACACGATGATCAATTCGTTGCGCAATCAAGAGAAACAGACGAATGATTGGCAAAAAAGGGCTGTTCAGAACGAGGATAGTTTGCGGACAATACAACAGGAGATAGAAAAAGCGCGGGAACTGGTCAACGCGCCTTAACGTGCTATGGTCCGTTATCCTAAAAAGAATAGTCTCTATCAGCCAGTTGATCCTTCGTCTTTAGTAAAATCTGTTCCGCCCTTGGAGCCGAAGATCCCTGCGGTCGCGCTGGCACCTTCATTGCAATCTTCCGGTGGAAAACCTAAACAAGTTGATGATATGCAAGTGCAGCAGCTGAATGAGCATATCCGGATCCTGGAAGAAAAACTCAAGGCCATTGAAACATCGGTCGCGGTAACACAAAGACCCTCGAATATACCACTTCAACAGAAGCTGACGTTCCTCTCCGTGCTTAAGAAGTATTGGGCCGTTTTGATAATGTTACTGCTGACCTATCCTATTTCATTAGGATATAATCGATGGATGCACCCATCGTATACAGCAACGATGGGATTTTTTGTCAGCACGACGGATATTAAAATGCTCAATATTAATGTCTTAATTCCAAAAGAGGCTCAGGAAAATATATTACTCTCGGACCTCACCATTGGAAAAGCATGGTCGCGTGCAGCTCATTGGCCCGACCTGATCGGAAAGCAGCCGTGGATCGTCCGTCCGATAGCTTGGGCGTATCAAAAACGCATTACCTTCGAGAAGCATCCTAGTGCTGCTGGTTTTGTGGTGAATGTCAGAGAGAATAAGATGGAAAGGGCCAGAGGATTCGCTATGGCGATCACCGATGTCTTTAAAGAAAGATATATTCAGGAACGCGGCGCACGATTACGTTCCGCTTTAAGCAATATTGACGGTCAGATGATCGATCTTCACAAACGTTTGGAGAAGATCATCACGCAGCTTGGTGTTTATAAGCCCCAAGAACAATGTGTTATTGTCAGTGCGGGTATAAAAAAGAACTTGGACCGTATTACCACAGAAAGGGCATTGGAATTAGAGGAAGATTATGCGCGTATGAAAATTCAATCTCAGGCATTCCCGTTGTTAGAATTAAAGGAGAAGAAAGGATTTGATCCAATTATTTTTTATGGTTTATTGTCCAGGCTAACGGATATGGAGTTAAAGAAATATCTGCTGGGCAAAGATGAGGGCTTGACGTATGAGGGAGGGTTGAAGCCGACGAAAGCAGGGATCGCCTCACTGATCAATGCTTACACGTCAGGAGATGCATCATTGGATGCCAATCTACTGATCAAGGCGGCTTTTATCAGAACAAGAGTCGATGCTTTGGATGCTCTCTTAAATAAACGTTATGGAAGTTTAAGTTCATTTTCCGGACGTATGGGTGAGTATGCCGGGCTTAAGGCAGAGTTTGAGAAGAGACATGTGGCTTTAGAGAACCTGAACAATATCAAGGAACAAATGAACCGTACATTGCGGGGAGATCTATCGGCGGAAGTGGTGATCGATATGCCGGTGATCGTGATCAAAAAATAATATGACACAATTACCACAAAACGTTCAAGATGAGATCAATAAACATGATCCTAATACTTTCAAGGTTTTGGGGCTTGACCATGGCGGCGTGACCCAAGCGATCGCATTCTTATTAAATAACGCGATGCCCGAGATGGCGCAGCATTTACGTCAGATGGCCATGGCAGGGTTTATTCGTCAGGGGCCTTTGGATGGATTTGTTGCCGCCGGTGCAGCCGTACCTTGCGGAGAATATATTTTCTTGAGCACATTATATACAGAATACAATACTAACGCGGAGATCATGGCGAGCTTAGTCCAGGAGCTTGGATCCTTAAAGGCATTTAATCGGGCAATGGAAGAGAATGAAATGCGCGGTCAAAAGGCGCTGGTATGGTTGTCAGAACAAAAGACGATTACTCCTATGAGCTTCATCGCTTCAGCAATTTTGAAAATAGAAGGCAAAGCCAAGTGAGTATGCGGGGAGTATATAATTTTTAAGAAAACAATACTAATTCAATAAAATTGCTTATAATAAAAAAGAGAGGGCGATAGAATGACAAATTCAGGTGAAAAACGTAAATACGTTCGATTAAAAGCGAATCATTTAACCCGTCATATAAAATTCCAGATTCCAGGAATGGATATTTATCCAACAAATAACGCGGAAAGTAAAGATATCAGTGCTGGCGGTATATTATTTACTTCTAGTCATGCCTATTTGGTTGGGGATGTAGTGAGAATGGAGCTGCATATTCCAGGTTGGGAGAAATATGCGGCTCAATCTTCTGAAGAAGGGCGTCAAGAGAGCAAATTGCCAGTGTTAGTTTTGGCTAAAGTGGTACGCGTTGAAGCATTAGGATCAGGAAAATTTGATATTGGTGTTGCTTTTGTAGGAATCGACGATGGACAACAACATGCCTTGTCAAAATACATAACTCAGCATTACCTTAAAACATGATATCCTTTGAAGAATGCGTGATCATCTATAGCCTAGCGGTTCTGATATGTTGTTTTATGATTGTTCTTAAAAATATCAGGCTCACACGTGTTTTAAAAGAAGCAGAATCTTCCTCCCGTATTAAGAATGAATTCGTTGCTGGTATCAGAGGCGAGATTCTTTTTCCCATGAATGCTATTCTAGGATATTGCAATTTATTGAAAGATGTTGCTCTTGATAAAAAACATAGATCTTATTTAGACGGAATACAATTTAGCTGCCAATCTTCATTGTTGATCATTAATGATGTGCTTCAACTTTCTGATCTAGAATCCGAAAGAATTAAATTGGAAGAGATTGATTTTGATCTACAGCAGCTGGTTCATAATGTTTTTAAGATCGGTCAAGTGCGCTTTAAAGAACGATTTGTAAACGCGTTTATTGATTGGGACGAAAATATTCCTCGATGGGTTAAGGGTGATCCCACGCGTTTAAGACAGGTTATCCTGCATTTACTCAGTAATGATATTAAATTTAGCAGTCATAGAAATCTTGGGTTAATTGTGTCGTTGTTAAAAGTAAATGATGATAAAAGTGTCTCAATACGTTTCACAGTGAAGAATTCTGGGGATGAAAGAGAGTTTGCTTTAGCAATGTCTAAACGCATAGTGGCTGCTATGGGGGGTGCTTTTGCTGTCAATTCTAAATTGGAAGAGGGTGGAGAGTTAATTTTTACTATTCCTTTGAAGATAGGGAGATCATTGTTTGATCAAGATATACAACCACTTGCTAGGGAGAGGCTGGTGGGTAAGAAAGTCATTATCATTGAGGCTCACGAGCCCTCTTTACTAATCACGGAAAAGTATTGCAAGGAAATTGGTCTAAATATCTTAGCTAGTGTTGTGAGTGGTCCAGCTGGGATGGATGCTATCAATCGATCATATCAAATCGGCGTCCTCCCTGATTTGATTCTCAGTGATACTGTGTTGCCGGGGATCAATGGGTATGATTTTGCTCAGAAGATTCGCTTGATAAATTCTTTTAAATTTATGCGGATGATAGCTCTAACTTCAGATGTATGGGTGGGTGCAGCTCAAATTGCACAGGATAGGGGTTTTGATGGATTTTTACCAAAACCTTTCTCGCTTCA
>JANNCL010000255.1:0-3732 GCA_031386565.1 Candidatus Omnitrophota bacterium | reverse complement strand
ACGAAGTGGTGCAGCAGCTTTTTAAAGGCACCAAACGCCGTGCGGTGGGTGAAATAGCCAAGGAAGTAAAATCGCTGGGCGCGAATATCAATGCTTCAACGGACCTGGATTACACTGTTTATACGCTGGACCTTCCTAAAGCAAAATTAAAACAGGGTGTTGATATTATCAGCGACATGATCCAGAATTCGGCCTTTGATCCAAAAGAAGTTGAGAAAGAGCGTCAGGTCTTTCATGGTGAAATGCGATTATATTATGATCGGCCGATCAGACGATTGAGCGTGGATGTTTTTAAGAATGTTTACATTCATCATCCCTATCAACACACCACGATAGGCTATGAAGCGCTCTTTGACGGGATCAGCCGGGCGGATCTATTCGGGTATTATCAGCGCAATTATATTCCTAATAATATGATCATTTCATTGGCCGGCGGTTTGTCTGCAGAAGAGGGGCTGGATCTGGTGAAACAATATTTTAAGGATTTTAAACCAAGGTCATATGTGCAGCGTAATATTGTTCCTGAGCCGCCTCAGATCGCCGAACGCTATTATGAAGAATATTATCAAACACCTTTATTCTGGTTCTCACTTGCCTATCAGGGCATTCCGTTGACCGATCCTGATGTGTATGCCATGGATCTGTTGAGTTTGGCTTTAGGGGGAGGCGAAGGATCGCGTTTATATAAAGTCCTCTATATTGAGAAGAAACTGCTTACGTCGATATCCTGCTCTAATTATACCCCTTATGATAAAGGTGTTTTTGAGATCGAAGGGGTGATGACCAAGGATAATTTAAAGAGTGTCCGTAGTGTCGTTGTTGCGATTATCGATGATGTGAAACGCCGCGGATTATCGGTGGAAGAATTAGAAAAGATCAAGTTCCAGAGTGAAGCAGACCTCATTTATGGAAATCAGACATCTTCGAGCATTGCTTATAAAAGTGCGTTAGATGAAGCCATGACCGGCGACCATCGTTTTTCACAACATTATGTGGACATGATAAAGAGTGTCACCAATGATGATATCAAACGCGTGGCGAAGAAATATCTCAATGCCTCAACCCTTAGCGTTACGGTGGTCAAGCCTTTGTCGGCAAAACCATTGAAAGCAGATGGTATGTCCGATCAAAAAAAGGGACAGGTTGCACATTATGTCTTACCCAATGGGCTGACGCTACTCATCAAGGAAGATCATACCGCAGCGATGGTTTCGGCACAGACGGTATTGAATGGGGGATTGAGGTCTGAGAATAAGATGAATAATGGTATTTCCGCGCTGATGACCGCTGTATGGAGCAAATCCACCAAACATCAAAGTGAGTCAAAGCTCGTCAAAGATCTGGAACGTAAGGCAGCGACATGCGCGACTTATTCAGGGTTTAATGCGTTAGGCATCAGCATGCAGTTCTTGTCTAAGGATCTGGATTATGGCCTTGATCTCTTGGCGGATGTTATAAAAGATCCCGCGTTTGAAGAGAGCATCATACAACGTCAGCGTGATAATCTGATCGTGGGCATTCAACAGCGTGACGATGATATCCGTGCGTTAACACTGCGGCATGTGATGGCCTTGTTATATCAAACGCATCCCAATCATATGGATCAGCTAGGGTCTAAAGAAACGTTGTCCAAGATCACCCGCAAGGACCTGAATGACTATTACAAGCGTTTGGTAAGTCCTTCTAATTTGGTTATTGCGGTTTACGGTGATCTTGACGCGGCAAGGGTTAAAGCAAGTTTAGAACGCTCTCTGGGAGGCTTAAAGAAGGTGGATGTCAATATCCCGATCATTCAAGAGACCCCGCCCAATGCGCCCCGTTTAGAAACGATCAATAAAGACAAAGAACAAGCGGTACTTGCCATGGCATTTTTAGCGCCGTCATTCAGCGATAAAGACCGTTTCACGATGGATGTTATCAATTCCACGCTAGGGGCCGGATTAAGCGGACGTTTGTTTGTTAAAGTGCGCGATCAGCTTGGTAAGGCCTACACAGTCGGGTCATCTTACACCCCGGGGGTTGATACGGGCAATATTGTGCTATTTTGTTTGACGACCAACGCAAAAGTTGATAGTGTCAAAGCGATCATGACCCAAGAGATCGCGGATCTATCTACAAATTTAGTCTCAGATGAAGAATTAAATAGTGTGAAATCTTATTTAAAAGGTGCGCATCAAATGGGTCTTAATACGATCGGTGCGCAGGCAACGCATAGCGCATTTAATACATTGTATGGTCTGGGTTATGATCACGATGCGCATTACAATGATCTTGTTGATGCCGTCACGAATGAAGATGTGCGGGCGGCGGCTATTAAATATTTGGATCCGCGTAAAGCTGTCATCGTGACAACATTGGGGAAAGACAAGTAATGAATGTGAAGAAACAGATCTTGGAATTAGAAACGCTGATCCTTGAGCGCATTAAAGGGCAGATCAAGCTTATCCATGACCAGGAGGAACGCATTGAACTTGCCGCTAAGGTCTTGGATGATATCTTATTGCATCATGATCATTTTCGCCCGCTATTCAAAGATGAGCATGATCAGACGAAATTCATTAATGATTTCCTGTCCTATGGCATCTTAGAAGATCTTTTATGCGATGCGAACGTAGAAGACATTGTTATTAATGCGTTAAAGCCCATTTATATCCATCACTCCCAAAAAGGTTTTATTGCCACCCGACATCAGTTCCAAACACATCAAGAATTGAACATTTTCATTGATAAGCTCCTGATCTTTTCCGGACGTACGGGATATAAAAAGATCGCGAACCTGGAGCTTATGAATTTAGCTGGCCGGGTCAATATCGTTGATTCTCCACTTGGTCCTCAGGTTACCATCACCAAGGCTAAATTGGACCCATTGAGCATCATTGATCTTATCAAAAGCGGAAGTCTCAACTATGAAGTCGGGGGACAATTATGGATGTATTTAGAAGGTTTATCCGTTCGTCCGGCGAATATCATTATTGCGGGCGGACCGGGTACCGGAAAAACAACCTTGCTCAATGCTTTGTTAAGTTTTATCCCTTCTAAAGATCGTTTGGTCGTTATCGAAGACACCTTGGAGTTGAATACGTTCTTGGAGGATAGCTGTTCTCGTTTGGAAACGGATGATGAGATCTCGTTGGCTGATTTGGTCAAGAATAGTCTGCGCATGCGTCCCGAACGCATCATCGTAGGGGAGGTTCGCGGGGAAGAAGCACGGGACATGATCACGGCGGTCAACGTCGGTAAATATTGCATGGGAACGATACATGCCTTGACCTCGCGCGAAGCCATCTTGCGTCTTCAGAATGAACCGATGAATGTTCCGGAATCATTGATCAACATGATCGATGTTTTCATCATTTTAAAACGCTATCATGTGGATGGTCGTATTTTTCGTGTGGTGGATGAAGTATCCGAGACCAGCGGTATGGAGAATCTGAAAGTATTATTGACCCAGGTCTTTAAGTATAACTATGAACAAAAACGTATTCTGCCCATAGCCGCCAGTACGGTGTACCGCGACCGTCTGGCGATCGAATCCGGATATTCGCCCCGCGATGTGATCAATGAAACATGGCTGCGCGCGCTTGTCCTTAAGGCCATGCACGATAAAGGGCTGCATACTGTCAAAGAAGTCTCCACATTCTGCCGTTTTTATACAAAATCTCCGGCCGAGGCCATGCTCAGCATAGGTCTTAACCGCGATCTTTTGCTTAAAGAGATCCAGTAAAATTTAAG
>JANNCL010000198.1:0-1937 GCA_031386565.1 Candidatus Omnitrophota bacterium | reverse complement strand
GAGGGGAACGTAGCCCCCGACTTGCTGACAACCAGCACCACGTCATCTTTTGTTAATGCGCGCACATCAGGGTCAACGATGAATTCATTGGCATCAATGATATCGATATTCAATGCCGGCAGCAGATCTTTCATGGCTTGAGCGAACTTTTCCGCAAAATCATGAGAGTTATCATACCCAATGATCGCCAGACGGGCCTTACCTGTCTCCCGATAATGCACCATCAAACGTTCTGCTAAATACGCTGTTGTCTGATTATTAAAGGAACCGTTAACCTCCCACTCACGCTGAACCTTGGCCACGATCGACGCAATATTTTCTTCATCTTCTTTGACCATCAGCCGATCTTTGCTGTATTCGACCGGAGGCGGGGCATAATAGGGATTCTTTTTATCATGGACATATTCCGCCGTTGGATAGAACCGGCGCTCCGTGTCAACTTCCGGCACCTTACGCCATCCTTTGGGTGTGATAAAAGACGACTGTGTTACCGTCTTCCCGGAAGGCGTAAAATACATATTCATGACTTCCCCGTCTTTTAAATGAATGGCTTCTTCCATGCGTTCGCCGTTAGGACCGATCGTTTTAAGAACTCGCGGATCAGAGGCATAGGCCATGATCCCTTTACTGCGATTTCTACCGACGGCCACATCCTGATTATTCGCATACACGGTCACACCCTATTCCAGAGAATAGTTGACCGCAATGCCATAGGTGCCCTCTGCTCTTTTAGCAAATTCTTTGGTGGCCGATTCCCGATCTCCAGTGAAGAATTTCTCTGTCATGACCGCAACGAATAAACGGCGCATTTGATTTACATCTTTGCCTTGCGCTAACCATTGCTCTTCCCAAACTTTAAAGATCCTGCCCGCATCAGAGTTGGGACGATCTTTTACAAAAAGAGCCATTTGATCGGCCAGCTGTTTCTTGAACTCTTCTAACATTTCAAATTGAGCCACCAGTCCCAATCGCTCCGCCGTGCGGCGATCAGCCACCCACACATCTTTTAAGGTCCAGGGCTTTTCCGGATTCCTGGGTAAAGACTCCAGACGTTTCAATAAGAACGGACTCAATTGTTCAAAGATACTGCTATAAACAGCGCCTACGGCCTTTTCCTGCTCTTCAAAGAGAATATCGCTCATGGCCTCTTTAATGCTCTGATGGTTCACCATCACATGGGCATACCGCGCACTAGCTTCCCAATTCCCCTGTGTTAAATAAAGATGTACTTGCATTGGGATGATCGGTGAATCTCCCGGAGGCAGACCAAACACCGCGGACTCGATCTGACCAAATAAACCAGGATCTCTCGCATAATCCTCAAACTGACTCTTGAACTCTTCATCCAAACCGACAAATTGCCTAGAAGCAAAACCTTTTAGGGTCACATACCCTTTCAACTTTAATGCTTTAAGGACTGCCTTCGGGTCATATTTAACAGCATCTTCCCCTGGTTTGACCGGGGCCAGAATCACATTCTTCTTTAAATGATCGACGGTGATCTTTTTATCATAATACGCGTGCACGACCGCCGGAAAGAAACGGCGCATCATGGAAACATCCAACTCTTCATTGAACATTTGATTGCGCGAAATGATCCCTATTTTACCGGCATCATTATCCCCATTATGCACGATCCCCACCACAACGCCCTTGACCGCACTGATCAGTTGTTCCGTTCGGGACTGCTGCAAGAGCTCCCATACTTTGTCAAAATTACTCCCGGCGATCTTCATTACTTTATTTCTATTCTGCTCTAAGTTGACTTTCAAACGCACCCGCGTGGAGTAGACATTTTCTAGAACACCCTCTTTAAGCAGGTCATTTAAGATCGCTTCTCCATAAGAGCCAACTTCCAGGAACGCGCTTTTATCCAGACTTTTATCAAAGAACCACACCAACTTCTCTTCAATGGAACTAAAATGCGGATGCGCAGC
>JANNCL010000150.1:0-2562 GCA_031386565.1 Candidatus Omnitrophota bacterium | reverse complement strand
CAGAAGCACTCAATGAAAAAGCAAAACTCAAGAACAATGCCATGATCAACCTGTAAAAACCTTTCATATAAATCTCCTCTTTATCTTAATTAACAATTAGAAATTAACTTGTAAACGGCTCGTAACAACATTCTCGGTTTTCCTATTCTGAGGAGCGCCGACTGTCGCTGAATCACCACGCGTGAATTTTGTTTGTTCAAAATCTATCAGGAATTTCACATTATTATTGATGTACCAGTTCAAACCAGCAGCCCATGCCGCTTCTTTGGAAATGGACGTGTTCAAGCTCGAAAAACCTTCATCGAATATATTATGATCGATCTTTAGAACACCATAACGGCCGGCCAATTCAAAAGCACCCCAATTGCCGTTGAAATCCAGCGGATGCCTGGGTTTGACTCCCGAGTAAGAAGCATCTTCACCAGTCAAAACATAAGTGCTGGATACCTGCCATGCTTTATTATGGAACTTATTTTTATTTAAGATGCCTGCTTTTAATCCAGAGAGGTCTTGCGCAGAATCAACATATTCCGTTAAAAGCCCCAGGGACTTATAGTAATAAGAAGCCTGCGGTGATGTCCGGATACGAGGTCCATTAGCCTGAATATTTGTCGCTGATCCTCCCGCATAACTAAACACCGTCAACTGCCCCGGTGAGATGAATGTTGGTAATGTTGAGCTTTCCTGATGATCATAGGAGGCAGCATACCCCAGCCCTAAACCATACAAAGGACCGATCGCTAAATTCTTGAACGGCTGCACAAAAATGCGTCCTGTAACAGACTTATCATTATTAGTATCAGTGTTCCCTGTCGCTGAATTTGAGGATTCACGATCATTTTGTCCGTTGAAATAACCAACCCCATAAGTGATCGCATCATTGGCAAGACCGCCTGACAATTGAATACCGATATCCCGGCTGGGATACAAGTTAGACGGCAGACCTAATTCAGCGAAATTAGTATATAACGTGCTTTGTAAATTTTCGATACTAAAAGGCTGTTTAAATTTACCGGTCCGTACTTTGAACGCGGGGAATTTCACGAATTCAGCATAGGCATCCACAATAACCGGCGCTCCTGATGTCGTTGATGTTAATTCAGGCATGATATAAAAATTATAATCATGCGCAACAGTACCGGAAATGATCGGTCGAACGCGTCTTGCGAGGAACGTACTAGTCCCGCCAGCAGAATCTTTCTTATTAGTAGTGAAGAATCGTGCGTCGGCCTGGACATACCCGCTGATCTTTAGTTTATAATTATCATCCGGTGATTTAATACTAAAACCATCTTTTGCATTAGCCGTGATGATCGGTGCATCTTTGGCTTTGGTCGATGCATCTTCCTTATTGTTCTCTATCTGGCGTTTTAATATTGCAACTTCCTGCTCCAATTGAGCAAGCCTTGCTTCAAGATCAATTGTCTGTGCCCAGGAATTCTGAGCAAAGAATGCGGTAACAATTACCGCTGCTGTTATCACTTTTAAGATTCTTTTCATTTTGAAGCCTTTCTGTCCCATCAAATCTATCGTTTATATAGAGTTTTAATTCGAAAAAAAGTTATCATGCACTAGATCATATAATTAACGATGTTTTGCGCTTTCTGTGATCTTTCTAACAGGTCAGCCAAACTCGTTCCATCCAGTATTAATGACATCGCATCCCTAACCTCCTTCATAATAACTTTTATCTCACATTTATCTTCTGATTTACATTCTTTGCAGCGTTCATACGCCGATTGACTTACACATAGGACAGGAGCTAAAGGACCCTCCAAAATTCTAACAATTTCCCCCACTGTGATCTCTGAACTAGGGCGGCCGAGAGAATAACCTCCACCTTTGCCTTTTTTGCTCTTTAATAAACCCTTTTTGCGAAGTTCTAATAAAATGGCCTCTAAAAACTTTTGCGGGATCTTTTCTTCTTTCGCAATATCGGTGATCAATATATTTTCATCCGTGGCTTTTTTGGCCAGACAAATGACTGCTTTTAATCCATATTTAGTTTTTTGTGATAACATAGTAGTCCACCTAAACTATAGGGATTATATACTAATATTTTAATCTGTCAAGGATTTTCTTTGTTCCTGATGGCAATGGATATTTCTGGAAATCTTCGAATCCCGCCCATGCCCAACCCTTTGCAACACTTGGCATAGAATTTATTTTACAATCGAATACGGAAAGACGCACTTTATATTGTGTATAAAAATGCACCACATCGAATAAGTACTGGGAGGACAACACATCAACCCCTAATTCTTCCTTGATCTCTCTGCCCAGAGCCTCCTCTTTACTCTCCCCCTTCTCGATCTTCCCACCAGGGAATTCCCACATTCCCTCAAGCAAACCTTTCATCATCCGCTTTTGAATAAAATATTTATTCCCCTTCTTGATCAAGGCGATCACCGCATCGACATTTTGTATATTCTTTACTTTTTTAAGAGGAATATCATTCTGATTACCTTTTTTCTCGGCACGACAAAAACCCTTAACCGGACATTGATCGCATAACGGATCTTTTGGCTTACATATAAGCGCGCCCAGCTCCATCAATGCCTG
>JANNCL010000122.1:0-1612 GCA_031386565.1 Candidatus Omnitrophota bacterium | reverse complement strand
GTGCGATCATATTTGCCATGCGCACCAATTCTCCCATCGTGCCGATCTTTACCATCCGTGACGGCTATGATACACACCGGGTCGTGGTCGAGCCGCATTTTTATATCGAGACCAAGGAAACGGATGAAGTAACGCTGACCTATAATGTGCAGCGGATCACCAATATCATCGAGCGTTATATACGCCAGTACCCGGCGGAGTGGGGCTGGATGCATAAACGGTTCAAGAGTAAGCCTAATGAATAAGACCGTTCTTTTTATTGTGGGATTTGTTGTTGCTATACTAGGGATGATCCTTGTATTGCGCAATTGGGATGCGGCCGTTGTCGTGTTTAGAGGCACTGTCCCGTCCGCTGTTGCCGTCCTTGGTTTAGTGCTCATGTTTGCCGCGAGTTTAAAGCGATGATCAAACTTGTTATGTTCGATCTGGACGGCACTTTAGTCGATGCTTACCGTGCGGTGTATTTAAGCGTTAATCACACCATCGTTCAATTCGGTTTACCCAAACGTTCTTATAATGAAGTCAAGCACGCGGTCGGGATGGGAGACACGCATCTGTTGGCCCATTTTGTCGGTGAAGAAAGAAAAGAAAAGGCAGTGCGCATTTATCGGGCGCATCATGCGGCGGCTTTGGTGTCTAAAGGCGGCGTGCGTTTCCTGCCTGGGGCAAAGCGTTTGTTGAAAAGTTTACAGGAACAGGATTTGTCATTAGCGATCGTGACCAATAGGCCGGCAAAATTCACCAAAGTGATCTTAGAGCATTTGGACATGAAAATGTACTTTGACATGGTGTTTTGCGCGGATAAGACCCGGATGCCAAAGCCCAACCCGGGCATGCTTTTGATGGCATTAAAGCGGAAAAAATCCACTAAAGATGAGGCTTTTTTCGTCGGTGATATGGATATTGATATTCATACCGGCAAAAGCGCGGGGGTACGGGTGGTTGCAGTGTCAACCGGCTCCAGTACCCTTAAAGAATTAAAAACATTGCATCCTTACCGAATTATCCCTAAAATAGCCAAACTTAAAAACATCATCAAGGAGTTAGGTCATGAGTAAGCGTTTAAAGAAGGGTAGAATGCGCTGGCGTTCTAAGAAAGCAAATCACGGTACAAAACCCGGCAGAGGGTAATACATGTTGAAGTTGGCTTTGACGTTTTTGCTGATCATTGGCTTCACCGGCTGTGTGGCGGCTCCGATCATGTTGATCGGTGCAGGCGCGGTCGGTGGCTATGCCATTTCCCGCGATACGTTCGAAGGCAATACCAGCAAGTCTCAGGAGGAGTTGTGGGATGCGGCTAATAAGATATTGGCCATCATGGGCAGTATCGAGGTCAGTGACCGCAAGCGTGATGAATTAAGCGGTCATGTCAACGGAGCGACTGTCTGGATCACGGTGGTGCCTGTTAACTCTTCAACCACAAAGTTACGCATCAAAGCCCGTAAGAATCTGCTTCCCGCGATCGGCATCGCGCAGGACGTTTATGCCAAGATCATAAGTCAAATAGAACAATAAATTGTAATAAATTATTAACCTAGAAATTGGGAGGGTAAGATGCAATTGTTACGTTTGAGTCTGGTTGTCGTGGGTATTATGATTACTCTAACAGTAT
>JANNCL010000074.1:0-6353 GCA_031386565.1 Candidatus Omnitrophota bacterium | reverse complement strand
ATGCGCTGCATGGTCACGGCCGCCTAAACCAAAGGATAAACCTAAGGCTAAGGCTAACGCAGCGATCATTAAGATAAGCGGCGTACCGGTGAATAAATACCCGAGGCCGATCCTATCATGGGTTATGTCCCCACCGTTATCACCGGGGTATTGATCCTGATGGTGGGGATGTTCCTGGCGCATATTGTTTCCGTCTTTGTCCGTGTGGTTGCGGCCAATACGGATATGCCAAAGCCCGACATGCTGGCCACGTTCACGAAGTGGTCGGTGATGCTCATGGCCATCATGGCGTTCGTTGATAAGATCGGCCTCGGGTATTTATTCACCGGTACGCCGCTTATCTTAATGATCGCTGCGTTAGCCTTAGCCTTAGGTTTATCCTTTGGTTTAGGCGGCCGTGACCATGCAGCGCATTATTTGGATAAGCTGCTTAAGAGATAGCAGATCTCCCTCAGTCACCTTGTATGGGGCAGGGTGGCTTCCACAAGGGCCCCGTGGTTCGCAAGAGCCGCGGGGCTCGTCCTTTTAGCCGGCAAGCGGTCGGTAATATTTCTGTTGTGCGTATTAAAGTTTATGCTATACTATCGGCCATGGAAAAAAGGCAATATCCGCGATTCGATTTTAGTGAACCCGTTGGCTATCATGACGCTAGAGAATTCCCGGAAATGGGGAGCTTGGCGGCTGATATCAGCCAAAGCGGGGTACGTTTAAGGGTAGGGGAGTTCTTGCCGTTACGCAAGGTGCTTGACCTTAAGCTTCATCTGAATAATCCGACGCGTGTAATGTCTGTCCGGGGTCAAGTCATGTGGGTGCGTGAAGTGCCGCATAGTGAAGTATTCGATGTGGGCATCCGTTTCTTGGAAATTCAAAATAAAGTCGTTTGAAAGGATAATGTTTTATGGCAGATGAATCAAAACCAGCCGTCGTTGAAGAGATCAAGAACTGTCCGGCTTGTAAAAAACCGCTTAAAAAAGCTCGTCGTTTTTACCGCAATGGCGGTTACTATTGTAACAAGAATTGCTTCAAAAAAGCAGATATTACCGCTAAAGAAGCCAAAGCTAAAGCTCAAGCCGAAGCGCCAGCGTCATAAGCGAATTTCCTAGGAGTCCGTGTGTCAAAAGCCGATCATCAGGGATCAGAACGTCGCAGGCATTTTCGTTTAGAGCACAATGTTCCGGTAAAAATATCCAGCGCAGATCTGGATATTGTCACCGAAACATCTAATTTAAGCTGCTCCGGTGCTTTTTGTCACATCAATAAATTCATCGCACCGATGACTAAATTGAAGCTTAATTTATTGCTTCCGATCCGCAAGAACAATAAGATCATTACCCGTCGTGTTCATTGCGAAGGGGTGGTGGTCAGGTCGGAATCGGTGCCGGCCGGTGATTATTTCCAGACAGCTATTTTCTTTAGTGATATTTCTTCCAAAGACGCCCAGACGATACACGATTTTGTTGATTCGATCGTCAAAGAAAAAAATCAGACCTAAATGAGTGCCCCAACAGTCCAAGTATTGTATGAAGATGAGACCCAGCTCGTTTTCTATAAACCTGCCGGATTGTTGACGATCCCGACCGATAAAGGTAATGATCGCTCATTGGACCAGCTGGTCAATGAGATCCATCAGTTCCAAGGCGGTTTACACCCGGCACATCGATTGGACAGGGACACTTCCGGTGTTATTCTTTTCGCTAAAGGTAAAGAAAATCAAGCTTTGCTGATGCAGGCATTTAAGGAAAAGAAGGTTAAGAAACAATACCTTGCTTTCGTGCACGGACGGGTAGAAAAAAAAGAAGGCACGATCCGTATCCCTATCAAAGATTTTTATCAGCGTAAATTTAACCGTAATATGCCGGCACAATCGGCCTTGACGCATTATAAGGTCAGGGATTATTATAACGATTTCACGGTAGTGGATGTGATGCCGATCACTGGTCGGACGAATCAGATCCGCATCCACTTTACTAAGATCGGGCATCCGTTGGTCGGGGAAGATAAGTACGCTTTTCGTAAAGATTTCGAGCTGCGTTTCAGGCGCACCGCCTTGCATGCAGCGTGTTTGGAATGGCCGCATCCGGTAACGCAACAGATGATCCGCGTGGAGGCAGCATTAGCGGCGGATATGCAGGAATTTTTAAGTAAACATTCATAAAGAAAGAGGCTCTCATGGAAAAACGCTCATTAAATGAATGGTCAGCTTATTGTCATGGCATTGCCAAGGAAAAAGGTTTTTGGGAAAAGGAACGCAATGTCGGGGAAGCGTTGATGTTGGTTGTCACCGAGATCGCCGAAGCCATGGAAGGGTACCGTCATAATGACCAGGCCAATTTCAAAGAAGAATTAGCAGATGCGTATATCCGTTTATTTGATCTGTGCGGCGGGCTTGGCATTGATATCGAAGCCGAGATCGCAAAAAAGACAGAGTTCAATAAAAGCCGTCCTTATAAACATGGGAAGATCTGTTAACGGGGGGTCGTATGCGCTTTGCGCTATATGTGATGCTCATGCTGTTCGCTAGTGGGTGCACGACGGTCACTGTTGGGAATTACATCAGGTCGGATCATCCGTATACAAAAAAGATCTACGGTGATTATGATAAGATCGTTGAGACGATCCGACAGGTATTAGCTAAGAATGGCTATAAAGTGACGGGAGAATCATATCCTTCTGTTTATGAGCGGCCTGTGGATGCTCATCAGGAAACCCCCAAAGATCTATTGCTCTTCTCCCAGATCAAACAGCATTCGATGATCTTTTTATCGTCTTATACGCATTTGAATATCTATATACGTTCTGTTGCTGAAGGCGCGGAAGTAGAGGTTCGATATGGCAAAGTGACCTCCGTTCTAGTCAAGCAATTCCAAAGCACTCGGGATGATAAATTAGGGAAAAGGATCTTAGACCAAATTGAGCATGCGATGCTAGTCAATTAACGTGGAAAAGTTTGTTCTAGAAAGCCAATTTGTTCCGGTCGCGGATCAGGTCAACGCCATTGATTTTCTATCGCAGGGCTTGGATCACAATGATCCCGCACAGATCTTATTAGGGGTAACCGGTAGTGGTAAGACATTTACCATTGCCAACACCATTGCCCGGGTGAATCGCCCGGCATTAGTTATCTCCCATAATAAAACTCTGGCGGCCCAGCTTTATAGTGAGCTGAAGGAATTCTTTCCCCATAATGCCGTCGAATATTTCGTCAGTTATTATGATTATTATCAGCCGGAAGCGTATATTCCCCAAACAGATGTTTATATTGAAAAAGATTCTTCGATCAATGATCGTTTAGACCGCTTACGACTGGCGGCCACAACATCGCTCATGTCCCGCCGGGATGTTATCATTGTCGCTTCTGTGTCTTGCATTTATAGTTTAGGTTCTCCGGAAGATTATCAGAATTACATGATTCAGTTAAGCGTTGGCCAGAAGATCGACAGGGACGCGGTATTGGAACAGTTGATATCGATCCAATATGAGCGCAATGATTATGAATTCGCCCGCGGTAAGATCCGGGTGCGGGGGGATGTGGTGGAGGTCTTTCCGGCCTATCGCCAGGATGCGCTGCGCATCGAATTTTATGATGATGCGATCGAGAAGATCAAACAGATCGATCCAGTATCGGGTGAAGTCATCGCTGTTTTGCAACGGTGTGCGATATATCCGGCCAAGCATTTTTTGATCTCACCGCCAAGGCTCGAGACCGCGCTTAAAGAAATTGATGCCGAATTACAGGGACGTTTAAAAGAACTGGAGACACAAGGAAAATTATTAGAAGCCCAGCGTCTGCGTTCCCGCACCAAATATGATATGGAAATGATGAAGGAGGCCGGGACCTGCAAGGGTATTGAGAATTACTCCCGTGTCTTATCTGGCCGTCCGGCAGGAAGCCGTCCGTTTTGTTTGATCGATTATTTTCCAAAAGATTTTATCACCGTTATCGATGAGTCTCATGTCACCGTGCCGCAGCTTAACGGCATGTATGAGGGAGATCGTTCCCGCAAGCAAATGTTGGTTGAACATGGGTTTAGGCTGCCGTCATGTTTGGATAATCGGCCGCTGAAATATCATGAATTAAAGCCGCTGCTTGGTTCAACGATCTACGTGTCCGCGACGCCGTCGCCTTATGAACGCAAAGAAGCGGGCAGCCGGGTGGTTGAACAGATCATTCGCCCGACCGGGATCATTGATCCACCGATCATCTTGTGTCCGAGCGAAGGTCAAGTGCAGGATCTGATCAGGCGCACCCATGCAAGGGCGGGGATGGATGAACGTGTTTTGGTAACGACATTGACCAAACGCATGGCGGAAGACTTAAGTGAATACTTGCAGGAAGCCGGCATTAAGACCAAGTATTTACATTCGGATATCGAGACGATCGATCGTGTTAAGATCTTGCAGGATTTGCGTCTCAAGAAATTTGATTGTTTGGTCGGGGTTAATTTATTGCGGGAAGGGTTAGATCTGCCGGAGGTGTCGTTGGTGGCGATCTTTGATGCCGATAAGGAAGGATTTTTGCGTTCGCAAACATCATTGATCCAAACCGCCGGGAGAGCCGCCCGTAATATTAACGGGGAAGTGGTGATGTATGCGGATAAGATCTCAGCTGCCATGCGCGGCATGATGAGCGAATGTGAACGTCGCCGTAAGATCCAGATCGCCCACAATATCAAGAATAATATCATCCCCACCACCATCAAACGCGCGATGCATTTAGGCATCGACCAATTTGCCGAGGCGGAAGCCATGACCGCCGAGATCGTCGGCCTCAACGAAGAACAATTCGCTCACGCTAATCGCATTCACGATCTAGAGAACCAAATGGAACTTGCCGCACGAAATCTGGAATTTGAAAAAGCAGCGAAATTACGGGATCGTATCAAAGAATTACAATTAGGCTTAGATAGATAAATAGTGATTGTCTTTTCATTTTATGGTACCATTTAAGTATGAATACAACGCATATAGTCACTATAACACCGATTGCTGCAGAAAAGATACGTGCTTTGATGGCCAAAGAAGGCAAGGAAGGGTATGCCTTGCGTTTTGGGGTTGTTACCGGCGGGTGCGCGGGATTGTCTTATGAGATGAAGTTCCAGAAAAGCGCGTATGATAATGATATTACCTTTGAACAGCAGGGGTTGAATGTCATCGTGAATCAGGAAAGCGTTGAATTTGTGAAAGGCATTGAGATCGACTACGTGGAAAGTCTTAAGGAAAGCGGTTTTAAATACCGTAATCCAAATGCAAAATCATCCTGCGGATGCGGCACATCGTTTAGTTAAAGAAATCCATCAACATTTTAAGGATCATTATGAATCTTCAGACATTGCTTCCTTCACAAGAAACAACACCGGATAATAGCGTCATCAAGTTTGAACCTTTACCTGGTTCTTCAAAGATATACAAACAGGGCAATATTTTCAAAGATCTGCGCGTTCCATTTAGACAGGTGGAAACGAAAGAAGGTCCGCTTGAAATGTATGATACCTCTGGACCATTCACTGATCCTAAAGTGACCATTGATGTGCGCCAGGGTTTATCAAAATTGCGCGAACCCTGGGTCAAAGGCCGTAGTGGTAATGTTAGTCAAATGCATTATGCCCGTAAAGGCATCATCACTCAGGAAATGGAATATATTGCTATCCGTGAAGGAATGACGCCGGAATTCGTGCGTGATGAAGTTGCTCGCGGCCGGGCTATTATTCCGGCAAATGTCAATCATACCGAGCTTGAGCCCATGATCATTGGCCGTAATTTCTTGGTCAAGATTAATGCCAATATCGGCAATTCCGCCATCTCCTCCAGTATTGCCGAAGAAGTCGAGAAGATGGCCTGGTCTATCCGCTGGGGCGGGGATACGGTCATGGACCTCTCCACGGGTAAGAACATTCATGCTACCCGTGAATGGATCATCCGTAATTCTCCGGTACCGATCGGCACCGTACCTATTTATCAAGCGTTAGAGAAAGTCAATGGCAAAGCCGAAGACCTGACCTGGGAGATATATCGGGATACGTTGATCGAGCAGGCAGAGCAGGGCGTTGATTATTTCACCATTCACGCCGGCGTCCTCTTGCGTTATATTCCTTTAACTGCTAAACGTGTGACCGGCATTGTGTCCCGCGGAGGTTCGATCTTGGCCAAATGGTGTTTGAGTCATCACAAAGAAAATTTCCTGTATACGCATTTTGAAGAGATCTGTGAGATCATGAAGAAGTACGATGTGTCATTTTCTTTAGGTGATGGTTTGCGTCCCGGTTCCATCGCTGATGCTAATGATGCGGCCCAATTCGCGGAATTAGAAACCTTGGGGGAGCTGACCAAGATCGCTTGGAAACATGACGTGCAGG
>JANNCL010000068.1:0-7042 GCA_031386565.1 Candidatus Omnitrophota bacterium | reverse complement strand
AAGAATACCAATATAAATATCGCAATGTTTGACCTCTGCGAGGTAGGAATGTTGTGCGGCTTTGCTTTTAGCAGGTGAATCTTCAAATAAAAAAGCATCGAAATGATCCATCAAAAGAGAATTCTTTTGAATCAAATCCTTAATCGCTCGACGCTCTTCTGCCAGTTCTTTTTGTACACTACTAATAAAAATCTTGTATTGATTCATGCTCAACATATTAACACACCCCCTAACGACCCTCTATTTATTTTTATCATCCACCACTGTATTTAATTCATCAGCCTTGGCCTTATTCAGCAATCTTTCCTCAGTGACTTTAGCCGCATCTTTTTCCTTTTTCATATGCAAATATATCCCTTTGGCAAGAAGTTCACCGATCCTATCCAATCTTTCTGACATAGGCAAATCTTGATACATATTTAGCCTTGATTATCCTAATCAATTTTACTTTCTAGAGTCTTAAATGATCGTTCGTTATCGACTAATCCCCAAGGTGCGGCTTTGTTGAACCACCATCTTTACTTTCACCTTCAGGCCGCGCCACTTTTGGCTTAGAAGCATTTAAATAATATTTTTTAAATAAATCCAACCCTTCTCTCTTGTTCTTTTTAACTTTGCGGGTGTATTGCATTTCTGGCATATTGGCGAAATAGCCAAAATTGACACACTTCTGGCTGTTATCACCTCGGTAAATAAAATACCCTTGGCCTAATTTATTTAATTTTTTGATCTTATCGGGCGGGAAATGAAATTCATTCACAACCTTGTTGGATGATTCTCCGCTGTATATTTGATTGCCAAACTTGCCGCCGGTCATACGATATGTTTTTTCTTGCTTGGTAAATGTTCCCAAGCTCTTTGAAATCAGCTCGCATAATTCAGGGTCGCTTTGCTTAAGGTATATTTTATTAAGCGTGTTTTCATCAATACGCTTCATAAAAGCCTCTGATACGGCTCTTAAATCACTTAAACTTTGATGAGCAATTGTTACCATCATCCCGCTACTGCGGGCTTTGTTTAATACTTCGACAAAAGACTCCTCCGCAAATGAAGCATATTCATCAATGACAATGCTAACTAACGTGTCCTTTGGTATCTGACCTGTTTGAATCAGTGATGATATATACCTTAGATTTGCCTGTACCATTTTGGCTATGCTGATTGCTTCAATTGGATACGCATTGGTAGGAAGCTGAAAATATACGATTTTTCTCTCCCTTATGGCATCGGTTAGAGCAATATCGCTATCGGCATCATTTAAGAGAATATCTTGATGTGCAAATAGATAGTTGGTAAAGCCCGCGATCACCTTATCCCACCCGTCATGCTGATCCTTTAGCCGGTCAACTAGACTTTCTAATAACTTTAAATTAGTCATGCCTATGATATTTTCTTCCTTAATCTGTTTATTGATACTACTAAAACAAGCTGGCTTAGTTAGATAGGTATAAATATCCATGACAGTAAATGGCTTACCCAGTGAATGCAGGATATAAAAGGTATTAGTAAAAATAGTGATCGAAGTTTCCCGATAAAAGGAGTTGCCGTCTTTATAATTATTTAAGAAAGCATCAATGACAATTTGAGGATCACATTCCCCTACTGATAATGGGTTATATGTGCAGGAAATATCTTTATACGCTAATGAAAACAACAGAAAATCACCCGCCCGTCCAATTGAGGCCAGCAACGCATTAAGCTGATAAATGGATGATAATTCACCCTTGGCATCAAGAATAATCACCGGACGATTCTTTAAAGCATCCTGATAAATCAAAGGCAAAAAGACGCCAGAGGTCTTACCTGTACCAGTCATGCCTAACACTTGCAAATGCTGGCTTCGCTGGATATCAGGGATAGCGATTATGCCTTTGTTTTTATTTTCTGCATCTAATCCCAAGAAAGTCATGACACTATTACTACTGTTTTCATAAAAGCCCTTCAATTGCTTTTGTAAATCATAGTTTAAGAAAGCATGCCCAATGTCTTTTGGACTAGACACGATGCCAAGACGCCACATATTAAAAAGGTTACGTGCTTTTTCTATGTAATGCCCCGTCACCCAAAGCAGACCCAGCACTAAAACACCACCCAACCCAAAAAACAACACAAAATATGGCTCCTGCATTTTGTCATGGATCAACTGGCCATATTTGCGATAAAAGATACCTGTAAAGATCAAAATAAGGATAATGGCATCATGATCCCCGCTATACTCTTTATTGTTTTCTTTCATCTGCCTTAACCTCCCAATGGCCAGCTTCTGTAATAATATGTTTATAATGCCCTTCAACTAAATCGCCATTTTCATCGACATGGGGATTAACCCAAATCCTGCTCGTTTTAGCTTCAACCCAAACTTTTTCTTCTTGGGGTTTGGCTTGTTTATTGTCAGATAAAACAATCAACGGCTTATCAAAATCAAGCTCTTGAAAACTAGCGCAGCCGCTTAAAAATATAGTAATGATCATCAATCCTAAAAGCATGGCTTATCCCCCTTGGATATCTGCTTCTTTTTCAAAATAAACAAACAGTTGATTGCCCGCTAAAACAATGGCATATCCTTTAGCATTATCAGCATCACCCTTAACCTTTTGAGCTTCACTTTGGAAAGTGCTGGCAACACCATTTAATAAAGCATTGCGGGAGCTTGCCTCAACCTGGCTTAAGCCGGTTACGGCATTGGTTCCTGTTTGCTGTAATCCCAAAGCCGTGCCACCTAAGAAATTTAACGCCATTGCAATAAAGCCTTGTTTATTACTCTCATCAATAACTGTGCCGGTAATACCACCAGAGCCGTCTTTGCTTAATCCAATCGCATTGACCTTAATTGTTTTTCCATCTTGAAAAACAATATTGTCAAATTTAACCATGACCCTATCCCTTTGCTTACCAGCAAAAGCGGTACCGTAAATACGCGTACCAAAAGGCAGAAGTAATTTTCCATCAAAATAAAAATCTTCCCAGACCTGGGCAATGACCGGAGCCTCAAAATTATTAGTTACGATATTATGAATTAATAGGCATTTAACCATGCTTCCAAGTGGCACTAGCCATTTACTTTGATAGACACTTGTGTTATCAAAAACGATGATCTTAGCGTTTATGGGGGGTATAGGCGTTACTTCTGGCTTAGGCAACGGTTGAAATGACGGCAAAACAGTTTTCGGCTTCGTAGGGTTTAAAACTTCGCTGTAATCGAGTTTAAACAGTTTACCTTCGTGCGTTAGGGTATTATTGGCGGCCTCGATAATATCTCTTTCTTTGATGATTGTTTCCTTTGCTTCGGTTTTAGACTTAACTGGCTTCTTATTTTGTGTAAAGAAATAAGAACCAAAAATAAATACCGACACCAAAACACATGTTAAAACTGTGGGCATGCGTTTACCGGCATTGTCCGATTTAAGAAATAGATTGCTTGCAGACATATTCCTTATCCTCCACACCAATATTTAAAGAAAATTTATTATCAATTGAAACAAAACTATCATCTAAAATCAGCCATCCATCCGTTTTACTCAAAGGAGCCAATTGATTGCTGTCAAATAAGACGTACTGTGGAATAAATTTATTATCTCCGATTAAAATATCGGTCTTTTGTTCTACAAGATTGACGGCCTGATCGGAAAGGTTATGGATAACAACGTGTAAAAGTAAATAATGCGGATCTTTATTACTAAAGGCTTCAATGACATCAATGTTTAAATCTTCATACGGGCATTGGTAAAACAAATTCTTTTGAATGAATTCATGCTCATTGATGATGCCATTACGTTTTAAGAATTCATAAGACTTTGCCATCTTCAAAAGTGTGCCAATCGATAGTCTCTGTTTAGCATTAGCTTTATCACGAATACTTTCCTTAGAATCCAACACATAATCCACATGGTTCGCATCACCTATAAGCACGTTGTAATTAAACCGTTGGCTTGGCGTAAAGACGAAAAGGTTTGTTTGTCCGGCACTTTGCAAGGGCTTAATCACAACGCTTTTTGAATTTTGAGGTATTTC
Organism: Candidatus Omnitrophota bacterium; assembly: GCA_031386565.1. GTDB lineage: Bacteria > Omnitrophota > Gorgyraeia > Zapsychrales > Fredricksoniimonadaceae > JACQQW01. The sequence goes on along the minus strand of JANNCL010000068.1, from coordinate 3,031 downwards.
AATCTGGATCAGGGAATTATCACCAACTGTAACAAGCATTGGCTTCTCTGGAAACTCCAAAACCGTGCAATACCCTAAAGCTGTATTGACTTTAAGCACATCTGTTTCAATTGGCTTTTCATATAGCACCTTGCCATTTTCTAGATAACGGCTATCTTGATTTGCCCACAGGGGGCCTGCTAAAAGCATGAGGATAAAAAATATAAATAGTTTCATTTGCCTTGTCCTTTGTTAATAGGTTTGACTTTTTCAATGATATCGGTCATTAAAAAGCCGTAAGGGTTAATCTCTGTTGATTTGACCTTGTTGATCTCTAAAACATAGGTCATGGCCACACTTTTATCATTGCCTGCGGCGTGAATGTTTCTTGTACCTTTGATTTCAACCCAAAAGGGATTGCTTTTCTTAGTAATTGATACGGCGTTAACTACAAACTGCTGGGAAATATTGTCCTTCTCTATGACGGCTTGATTATTTTTATAAGAATCCAAGATCATCTGCTTAGGTTTAACACCTAGATAGGCTTTGATCCCCTCAATTTGATTGGGCAAAGAATCCCCTGCAAAAGACAAATATTGACCGGCAATCATCTTGGCAAAGTCTTTTAGGAATGTTTCATCAATTTTTAGATCCCTTGTCTTTAAAACTTCAAGCTGGCCTTCTTTAGAATAGGCAATCAATGGTGGTCTTGCGCTTATGTGAATATACCCAAAAACCAGAAGCACATTAACCGATAAGGAGATCGCTCCTATTAAAGACAATATCCGGTTATTTTTCTCCAAGATCACCCGATTAAACACAAGTTCGCTCATAACGTTGCCTCCTTATCGTTTTTATTTTCATCGCCTAGCATAAATTTCTTAAACTTACCGTCCGTTGTTGTAGGCGTCATTGCCGGAAAAAATTTCTGCATAAGTGGTGAAACAAATCTTGTGGCGGTAGCTGTAACACCTGCTTGACCTGCGGATACCATAGCTCCTAAGGCTGTATTAGAAGACATGATCCCTGCCATAGCGGATGATGAACCGGTTCCCATACCGGCTATCAGACTATTGATGATTAACGGTGAAAAAATCATGACGAAACATACGGAAAAATTAATACAGGCAAATTGCTCTACACTGCTATTGGCATTACTTACATTAACAGCCACACCCAAAGCAATATGCCAAAGAATTGGCCAACAAAGTATGGCAACATAATTGGTAAACCACCCTTTAACTACCCTGGCTGTCGTTTGAAATAAGATCAAAAAGATCAAGATCGGCCCCAATTTGTATAGGATAGCAACCAAAGAATACCTGACCGCTTCCATCACCTTGGCAATAACCGCGTAAAGCAGATAAGAAATGTTAATGATAAAATTATGGAAAATGGCTGAACTAAAGATGAACTTTACTTGTGAAATAATACTGGGTTTGGTTGTCGCCAGATGCTGTTTCCAAAAATTATCACTCATGGCGGCATATTGGCTCGCCCAGTCTTGATTGGGGTTGACCATTTGATCAACGCTTATAACGATATTTCGGGTGGTATCCATAATCCAAACATAATTTTGCAATAGTATAACGCCAATGACTAAGCGCAAGATAACATCCGCCCAATTGACATGATGCGTTAAAATACCTATGTAATTAACCACCACCGCCAGTAAGAAGAATGAAAGCAGCATATACCGCCCTGCATTTAGGCTGTTGGTCAAGTCGGCTTTAACGGCTAATAAGACTAAATCCATGGCTTATATCTCAAAAGTTTTATCATCTACCATTTTCATAAAATTACTGATGCCCAGATTTTCCTGATCATATTGCACGGCTTCATCTTTACGTTTTAGATTCTCATTAGATGCCTCAATGCTCTGCCCTTTGAGTATTTGAGATAAAAGATAGATGACATTGTTTTCCATTTGAATAAGTTGGGCGGTTTCTTGGGCTATTTGCTTAAGCGCGCCTTTTTCGCTGACCTGTTGGGCACTGGCCGTAAATTGAGCAACAATGGCGGCATTCTGGTCATAAAGCTTCTGGTAGCTTTCACCAACTAGATAACCCGATGTGTTAGTCTTGTCCGACATATCAATATTGCCAAAAAGAGCTTTTGAATTAGAAAACCATGGATCTAAAGATCCAAAAAGATTTTGCCACTGCTCAGGCAAATTCTTAGTCGTATCAATATAAGATTGCACACTGCCTATGACCTCATTGGCTGATAAGATGACGTTTCTAAAATCCCCTACAGTTTGTAATCCATCTGTGCCTGTGGCGGATTGTTTGGCCAATTGCAGTAAGCCTTGAGCGTTGGTTAATTGCGATTGTAAAAGCTCAACTTGCTGTATAGCCTGTGCCAATGCCCTTAAATGTTCTGCTGTTTGTATGACTGTCTGTTGCAATACGGCAGCGGTTGTAGCTGGATCACTAAAAGCAATGGCTGGGTAATGGAAAAATGACACAAAGATAATGCCTGTTAGAATGATGATCTTTCTCATTTGTAATCCTCGATGGTTATGTGTTGTTGATCATAAATAACGTCATTTTCGACGCGTTTTGGGATCATGAAGCTGACTAATTGTTTCGTAGGCTCATGACCTTTACCGGTATTGTCCTCCCAATTTTTAGTCGCTATATCCACATTGGCTTGGCTGTAGCCTTGCTTGTAACTTTTATCCTGTTTGTTTTTTTCGCTTTTATCCTGCCATTGGCCAATAAGATTGCCCCCTATAGCCCCCGCCAAACCGCCTATGGCCGCTTCTTTCCCATCATGGTTAATGGCATACCCTATACCACCGCCAGCCGCCGCGCCCCCCGTGGTATACCCCGCCTGCCTTAACGTGCACCCTGAAATCAATAAACAAATTAATAAAACTGAATAAGTAAATTTATCCGTCATAAATTGAATCCTTTCTTTAACGGCTTGTTTTTTCATAACCAACTCCGCGCGGAAAATCCTTAGCGCATTGCTTTAAGACCGTATACATATCCAAAGCAGGATTATTTGCCTTGATCTTCTCGTAATAATTCAGATCCATGGCATCGGT
>JANNCL010000060.1:0-12758 GCA_031386565.1 Candidatus Omnitrophota bacterium | reverse complement strand
GGATAAAAATGAAATTCGCCACAAAAATTGTCTTGTGGATTGTCCTCGCAGCATTCTTTACCACCACTGTTAATTCTACGCCAGTGCATGCGGATCTTACATTTCTTCCGGCTCCCGGAAAGATGGTTGCTCTCACACCTTCATTTGCACCCCCATTGGTGCGCGGCATCAAAGTTTATAAAGAGGATCCTTTCAAATTTGATTTTATCGTAGATGCCGGTGATAATAAAGTAAACACCCAGGACCCTGCGTTCCAAGATGCCGGAAAAAAATTGATATCTTATTTTCTGGCATCACTGACCATTCCGGAAAAAGACATGTGGGTCAATTTATCGCCCTATGAAAAAGACCGCATTATCCCGCAAGCATTTGGTGATACAAAAATGGGCAAAGAACTATTAGCCCAGGATTATTTGCTTAAACAAGTCACGGCATCACTCATGTATCCGGAAGGTGATGTGGGTCGTGAATTCTGGAAGAAGATCTATACTGAATCACTAAAACGTTTTGGGTCCATTAACATTGTGGTCAATACGATCAATAAAGTGTGGATCGTTCCAGACCGCGCGGTGGTGTATGAGAATGCTAAGGACAATAGTGTTGTTGTTGTAGAGAGCCGTTTAAAGGTCATGCTGGAAGAAGATTATCTGGCGCTCAAGCAGCAAAAAGTCGGGATCGCAAAACCTAACATACAATTATCCACTGATATCATCCGTGAAGTGATCGTGCCGGTTTTGCAAAAAGAAGTAAACGAGGGGCGTAATTTTGCCGGTTTGAGGCAGGTCTATAATTCGTTGATCTTAGCCACATGGTACAAAAATAATTTGAAGAAAAGTTTATTGAGCAAAGGCTATGTAGATCAAAGCAAGATCAGCGGTGTTGATGTCGAAGATAAGAAGGTTAATCAAGAGATCTACCAGCAATATATAAAATCCTATCGTAAGGGTGTTTACAATTACATTAAAGATGAAGTAGATCCCGTAAGCAATTCCGTTGTCCCTAAGAAATATTTCTCTGGCGGGGTTTCTTATGCCAATTTAGCGATGATCGTTCGGGATCAGGCGATGAGCGGGTCGGCAGCTAAAACGAAGGTTAAAGAACTAATGGGTAGATGGGTAACCCTTCGTAATACGGTGATCTTCACCGTTGGTTTAATGGCTGCTTTTGGCGGGGTGATGAATAATAACAGCGTTTCGCCAATAATGCCGCGGGCTGTCGTGCAACAACAAGCGGTTGGAGCGCAGGACAGTGTTGCTAAAGCCGTCACGAATGTTATTGAAAAGAAGGTGCTTCAGGGTGGCGAAGGTGGGCTGTATAAGATCTTTAAGGATTCTAACGCGGCTAAGCAATATGAGGCGGCTACAAAAACTAAGATCAACTGGAAGATCTTCAAAGAAATTTATGATTCAGGAAAGATCACGGTGCTTGATCCACATGGCAATGCCGTCACAGATCTCAATAAAATGATCGGTAAGGATTATCAGGTTTTAATTAATTTATCCACAGGGAGTTCCGCGCAGCAGAAGGTTGCACAAGTACCGAGTGTTGTGAGGCTTCCCCCAAAGGCCGGTGCTGTTGTTCTTCCTGAACCGCCCCGTGAGTTGGCGGCTAGAGAAGAAAATAGAACAGAGGGTATCAATGCCAGGGCGGCATTAGCGGACCTTAAGGCCAAATTAGCTAAAAAGATCGAGGAAGAAAAAGAACAGGCTAGGGGTAAAGTCCTTGGGTCTCAAAATAGGATCGCCACATTCAATAGTGTGGCCGCGACAAAATTATCAATGGAGTTAACTCCGGAAACAGCACTAGCGGTAGCGAACTGGCAGCAAGAGGTGAGAAAGGCTTTCAAAGCAAGCAACGGCAGGGAATTGCCCTTAGGATTTCAGATCGTTTTTGGAGATAATGCTCCAAGTAATTCTTTGCCGGGAAAACTGAGTTTGGGTAAAGGGATCAGCATTGCTGCGGTGCTTCCCAATGAATTTGCCGATGTGTTTGCCGCTATCGGGATGCTGGGTAATGGCACGCATACAGTACTAGATAAGCTCACGCTCTTAAGCAATGTATTCAATATTGATGCGATGATCAAGCAGCATAAATACGGTAGTGACAGAGGGCATTTAATGCGCATCAAAGGCGGTAATGTGCAGCGAACGCTGGGGGCCAATAATAAATATCTATTGATGGATGAAAGCTTAACCGAGAAAAACGAATGGCGGCAGGCGGATGCGGTCACGTTGCGCGGCGTAGGGGCAGTTGATACGATCAAGAAATTATTCCCGGTGTTCTTAAATTCCATCCCGGGCTTGGGTGATTTCCTTTTTGGTAAAGTTGATGAAGATGGCAATAAGCCAGGCGGTATCGGTGATATTGTCGGATCTCCTAATAATTTTCCTCCTACAGAGAAAGATCAGATCATCCGTCAGTACGGCAAGCAGGATAAATTGGCCTGGCGTACGGCGTTGGGTAATAGTAACCCAGACTTGCGTTTTCGTATCATTATTGAGAAGGCTGATCCAAAATTACTCATAGGAACGGAGTATGAAGATGTGGCCGATGATATTGTTGTGTCGCGCATTGTAATGATCAAATTATCGGAGCGCAAAGGCGGCGCGAATGACGGCGTTTACGAGCTAACACGCGGCTATGATTATAAGAAACGTATAGGTACTTTTGATATACCGTCATTGTTCGATCTGGACAATATGATCAAGTATCAATGGTTAAAACAAGGTTTTGATCAAAACGGTAGAGAAGTTCAAGCGGTGCTCGTCAATGCCCGCAACGGCGCAATTGATGAGGTATATTATGATGTTGTTCCTAATACTTACCGCCAATACCGCATGGGACCAAACGGTCAGATGGGTTGGGTGGATGGCGCTGTTGGTTCTATCGGTCAAAAGGACGGCGAAGTTTTGAAATTCGTGCTATTTTCCCCGAAGGCTGCCGAAAGAACTTTTAACAGGATATCGCCTAGCAATGAGCCGGTCGTTCTTTTTGCTCCCACGTCGGAATTTGGGTTGATCAAGCCGGCGACGATGGAAAGTGTTGCCGGTCAGACGGTGAGTGTATTGACGCATGATGTCTATGTGTCTATGCTTTCTCAGGGCGCCTTGATCAATAGTAAAGGGGATCGGATCGCGTACAATGCCCGTAGTTTCAAACATGAATCCTACCGTGACGAATTAAGCCACGTTTACAATGCGCTGCCTCTTGAGCATCGTGATGCCAATATCATCTTGATCGATGAATCCGGGAAATTGGATCAGAATACTGTGGTTGTCATCAATGGTCAAAAGATCGTTGTCTTGGCACAAAAAACTGTATCTGAACAGGCTAAAAGATATGAACAAAAAACCGTTATTGATGCGATCCAGTTAGCACCAGGCGATGCGGGCAATGTGAACTTAAGGGAGATCATCAAGAATGCGTCAGGGTATACAGCCCTCAAAGGTGCCAAAGTGTATCAGGATGAAAAAGGCTATTTGGGTGTTGTACTCGAAGCCGGGAAAACCGTCTGGGGCAGCTTGATCTATGGAGACCGTACCGTGGATATTACAGACCTGTCGCAGTGGCGAGCGATCATGCGTCACGCGAAAGTCGTGCGCGCGGGAGAAGAATATAAAGTCGTTCACACCATACCCGGCACGAATTTTACTTATACGGATCGTATTGTTAAGGAAGAGGGTAAGCCCGGGGCCATGGTATTCACTTATGGATTGCCCGAGGGCGAATTTGCTGTAGTGGATGTCGCGACAAAGTGGAAGGACCTTCAGGAACAGTATCCCGAAGCATTAGGATTTGTCTGGGATGAAAAGACAAAAAATTACCTTCCCATTTTTGATGAAGATCAGTTGCCGCCCATTCATCAAACAGCGGTAAGCGATGATGATGGAGCGAAAGCAAAGTCCTTGCAGAGCACGGTTGTCCTGCGCGCAAAGATCACGACTCTTGAGAAACAGATCGCCTTGCGTGATGCACAGATCGAACAAAGGAAAAAGCAGCGCCTAGCAGCCGAGGAAACTTATATAAAGGCGATGGTGGAAGCTACCGCATCTACTGCGCGTATCTCCGGCATTCAAAAAGCGCGCGTTGATGCGCTCGTCCGTTTAATGTCGGCTAATTTACAGCAAGAGGTCAAGGGGCAGGAGGAACTCGGTATCAAAGCGTTTGTTGCTCAAGCCGCTTATTTACAGGAATTGCAGAATAAACCGGGCGATCCCAATTATGTGAACGCGGAAGATTATCGTGCGAATTTCGTGAAAGCGGCGCAAAAAGACCCGAAGGCGGCATTAAATAAGGTCATAGATGATTTCAAAAACGCATTTGCCAATGCCAAGAGCCCCTTCGCAAGGGATGATGTGGCTAAGTTAGGCATTCTTATCGCGGATATGATCAAAAAACGCAATGATATTAGCGATCTTTCCAAGACCCTTCCCAAGAAGAAGGTCGGGGATATATTCAAGCTTTTTGCTCAAGATGAAACAGATGCAGAAAAGAAAATGAATGATTCAAAAGCCACTGCGGAAACATCGGCGGCATTGCTCAAGAGCCTCTTAGCCAATTCGCCGCAGATCCCTATCGCGTATGCTTTTGGTTTACCAGACAATGGTTTAACCAAAGCGATCAATAGCGCGAAAACTTCAAGTACCAACGCTGCTAATCTTAATAAGCAAAAAGCGGACCTAAAAACAGGTTTGCCGCAAATTGCTATTTCGGATATCTACGGAATCACAGAATATTCTTTAGATCAAGCTCCCAAAGATGCGTTAAAGTCAAGTGCTAACGCCAATTTGAATGCCCAGAAATTAGCCAACTTAATACAGGGCCAACCACGAGTTCCTATCACTAACGTTGATCCAACTACAGCTGAAGCTCTTAAAATTGTGATCGACGAATTGAAAAAAACGATAGCTGACGCTAATGCTGCTGCAAAAATGGTTTCAGATCTTGAACAGGGAATTCCCAAGGCGCCGGTGACATCGGTATTCCAATGGACCCAGACAGAAAGAACGGGTTCTCAAAATAAGTATACCGATGCCCAGGGAAAAGTGCAGAAAGTTAAGGACACATACGCGGCTTGGCAGGCGACACAAGATGGTAATTTACTGGGCACACTTTATGATAGTACGGTAAATAATAACAATTCGGTTTACGCCATATCAGTGAACGCGGTCAATCTTGACATTGTTGAAATGCCTAAATTAAAAGCATTGCAAGCGCAGTATGCGGCACTTTATCCGCCAACGCATACGGTCAATATCATCCTCGATCGACTGGTTACGAATATGTACAGGCAGATCGATGTTTACCAGTTGCAGATCACTAAATTAAATCAAGACACCATCATTAATACTGGCAAAGATGGTAATGGTGTTCTGGTTTCGGAAACTGGCGATGAAGCATTTGCCCGCAACATTAAGTTGCGTGAGGCAGAACTTGCTCTTGCCAAAGATACGGCGGATATCATCAGCATGGCTTTTGACGCATCCGCGGATCCGATCATTGATTTTAGTGTGTACGGGAAGGATTTATATCCAACCTTAGATGAGGTTAAAGATTCTTTAACGGATCTTCAGGACGACGACGAAGCAAAAGCTGTAGTGCGTAAAAATAAAACCAAGTTGGGCGTGATCAAACGTCTTGAAATGGAAGCTTTGCCTTATTACGAATCACTTCAAAAACTTTATCTTAAATTGAATTCCGACCCTAAAGAGCAGATCAATGTTTATTTTGCGGATCGTATCGCGTTTTTAAAAGCAAAGCTGGTCTGGGCCAAAGCGGCAGAAGCAAGGTCGTTATTAGATAAACAAGCAATTGAAGGAACGGCGACTCCGGAAACAATTTTGAAGATCCGGCGTGATAAAAACACCGTTCTACAAGCTGCGGTGAAAGCAGGTAATCTGAATGTTACGGCGTTGCAAGAAGCTTTGTCCGGCACCATGCTTGATCTAAGTGTCTATGGTAGAACCCTTTACCCTTTGTTGACCGATATTACGGATGATTTAACATATTTGAATGACGATGATGAAGCTAAGGCGGAAGCTAACGGAGAAGTGCGTAAATATAAAACAAAGAAAGGTTTGATCGAGCGGATTCAGACGGAGGCCTTGCCATATTATGAGGCGCAACAAAAACTATATTTGAGTCAATATCCTGATCCCAAGGAGCATATCAATCAATATCATGCCGGAACGATCGCTGCTTTAAAAGTTAGATTGCAATGGGCGTTGGCGGCAAAAGCAAGAGCCCTTTTAGATAAAGATGCTCTTGCGGGCAATATTCCTGATGATGAGACGATCCTAAAGATCATGACCGATAGGAGAGATATTTCCAAACTGCAGGCAGATGCCGATGCCCTAAATGTTGCGGCTTTAAGTCATGCGAAGTTCACGGTCTTAAACCTTAAGATATATGGTGACACGCTTTATCCGACTGATACCCAGATAAAGGATTCCTTGATAGACCTGCAAGATGATGACGAAGCTAAGGCAGAAGTTAACGGGGAAACGCGTAAGTATAAAACAAAATTAGGGGTCATCAAACGCATTGAGACTGAATCTCTTCCTTATTATGAGGCTCAATTGAAGCAATATTCAAAAGATTATAAAGCGGATGATCCGATTATTAAATATCTACAAGGCACGATCACTTATTTAAAGGCTAAATTAATTTGGGCAAAAGCGGCAGAAGCACGGTCATTGCTGGATAAACAGGAGAAGGCAAATCCTCCTGCTGGTAAAGCGGTGGATGTGATGATCAAGGTTTATACCGAGAGGGCCAATGTTTCTCAATTACAAGCCGATGCGGATGCCCTGAATGTTGAGGCTTTAAAGCCGGCTTACTCAGGAACAATTTTGGACAATAGTGTTTATGGCAAGAATCTTTTGTATGCTGAAACGGAAGTGACCAAAGGATTGAAATATTGGTTAAATAGTGACGGGGCCAAGAGCCGTTTTGATGGCGTAGTGCTAAAAGATATTGGCCGTTTGGAACGGTTGACGGATGATGATCCCAAGGTTGGTGTTTTGGCTTATTTAAATCAAATAAAACCCATTTATCTGCAAAATTATCCTGCGGATCATGCGATCAATCGATTTATTGCTGCGTCAATAGAAGCGGCAACGGTTGAAATCAAATTAGGTACGGAGGCGAAACGCGTCTTAGGGAAACAAAAGATAGCTTGGGATAAGATCAATGCCAAGATTGACCCGCAGTTGGTCATTAAGGAAGTTGCCCAGGACAAAGATAAAGTGGCCCAACTCCAGGCGGAGTTTGATGCAAAGAATTACGCGGCGGTCAAGATCGCTATTGAAAGTACGGATCTGGTAACGGACTGGACGAATAAAGTGCCTGTTACAGCTAAAGAAGATATTGCAAAAAACCGCACACAATTGACAGATGTTCAAAAGCCGGAGATCACCAAGCAGCAAATACCTTATTTGACGGCTGTTCTAGGCAACGTGCACATTGATGCAAAATACAAAGGTGATATTCAATCATTAATGCAAAATCGCATGCGTTATTTGACCTTCCTTGACAAAAAATTGAAGGACCTTGATGATGACGAAGCGTATTACAATGATCCTTTAAGCGAGACCATTGATCATGTCATCGCCCGGAAATTAGCATTGATGGATGAGGAAATTGCGATCTTACAAGAAGAATATAATTTGTTGAATCGTTTAACGGCGCTGACGGATGAGGTCGCGGCAAAAGCTAAAGAATTCCAGGATTATTCCATTAAACAAGTGCAAGCCGCGCTTGCGGGTTATATGGCCAGAACCGGTGCCGCAGATCCTGGTCGTGATTTTAGCAATGCGCTGGGTGATCTTGGTGGCGCTCTACAGCAAATGTCAGAACTAAATCAAAAGCTTACAGAAGTCAGGGCCAAGCGAGAGGCGGCCAGGGAACAGTTCAAGACGGCAACGCTCCGGCTGCAGGAAGATATTCGTACCCGCAATGATTTTGTCAGTAAGGCCTATGATGCATTCATTAGTCAATTCCCTGAAGGCAGGGATATGCTTGAGGTTAATGATGTGTTTCAGATGATGACCAATCCGCCGCTGCATGGGGGCGATGGGGAGATGTTGGGGGAAGATAATAAGGGATACAATTTATTCGTTGACGGTAAGCCATGGAAGGAATACGTGCAATCCAGACTAGCCCAATTGAAACTGGGTGTCGGTGCCAACCGTAAGAATGATCAGACAAGTTACGCCGTTAGCGGTGAAACAACCCTTGGCGGTCGTATCATACCTTACGATCTTGTGGCTGGCGGCGGTAAAGCAGCGAATTTTGTCAGCGGACAATATGTTCTTGGAAGTGCTATTATCAGCGGCGATAGTCCTTTGGTTGTCCAGACCATGGCCGGTCTTGTAAAGTATAGTGCTTATAAAGAAGTATTTGGCGAACCGGGGTTCAGTATGCTGCGTAAAGCCCCAATTCTGGGTATCGGTTCCGCCTATAGCGATGCTTCCTGGGGTTTTAAAGCGACCGGCATACAGATCGGATCCGGAGTTAACCGCACCGATAGCGTTAACGTGGGCGGTAATTTTAATGTTTCCGGGGATACAAAGGTGTTCTCTGGGATTAGTTATTATCGTTCTTCATTAGAGCAGAATACGAATGTCCGTGTTGCCGATCAATATTCAGGCCTGCCGATCGGTGATAGAGGATTTATCCTTAATGCCCTGGATGGTTATGGCAAAGCAACGATCGGTGTGCAGACTTCCCTATATAAGGGGGATGTTCTTAAGATCGCGGGTGATGGTTCAATTAATAGAGAAATGACCAGCATGTTTGGCGGCAGGACTTTTAATAATTATTTAGCTTTTGGTTTAGACATAACTGCCGGAGCATTTAATATTCACCCGACGATTTCCGCCTATGGCGGCGACCGCCGGTCGATCACGGGTAAATATGGCGATTTTTCATTCGGGTGGGATCGTCTCGACGGTCAGAGCCGTAAGAATGTGCAGTATAGCTATAATTTAAACGGGACAAATATTCGCCTTGGCGCGGAGCAAAGTCCAACCGGGAGCACATTATCAGCGACGTTCAATAAAGCATTTGAAAATTCACGCTGGGCCGTGTTAGGCGGCTTTACGGGTGCGGTTTCCGGTGCGACGGCGAATGCGGGGTTAACCTATAATTTATCGAGTGACAAAGGTTTGCCGTCCGTGGATGCCAATGGTCTGAAAAAAGATCTGGTGGCGGTCAGTGAAAAAAGTTTAGAGCTCTTAAGAATGGCAAAGGCATCCATCGCTTTGTCGCAATATTTAGGTTTGCCGGACACCTTCCATGATCTGATGAAGATCAAAAGGGTCTCCACCATTACAAAGCCTCAAGTATCCGCAAACGTCGAAGCTCCTAAGGAATGGCGTGTCCTAGATGGGGAACAATTCCTGCACGGAAAGGTCTGGACAGACCGATGGGAAGCGATACAACGTCATTCCCATGTCGCGGCGATCTTCGCGGCCGGAAAATTACCCGAGGGTTTAAGCCAGGCGGAATTTGAAGCGAATAAAGAAAACATCAAACGTTGGAAAGATATTGTTAAAGAATTAACACCCGAAAAATTTAGAAGCCTTGGCATCACAAAGGATCCGACGACCGGCCAGTACATGGGGCGTGTGGCTGGTTATGATGATCCTGTTTCATATGGTGTTGATGATACATTGATCATTTTGCCGAAAGGCTACCTTAAAGAACCGGCTGCAGGAGGTATTGAGGCAAGGCTCACGAGTAAACATCCGGTGATCATTGAATCGTTACAGCCTGCTTTAGAAGAAACCAGAACGGTCACCGATGCCAGGGAAGCTCAATATAAGGTGCTGGATCTAGTTAAGCTAAGGACTGCCGCCGTTTCTGATGATACCTTGGTTGCCTTTGGCGCGAAAACCAATGCTCAAGGTGACGTATGGATGGATTTCGTTACCAAGGGTGAGTTCATGGCTAGCCTCAACGATCCCAAAGGCCCGAGGGAGATCCATTTGTTGAACAAGAAAAAAGGCGGCTATGCCTACTTCAAAGATAAGAACGGCAATGGTGTTTATGATGAAGGCGAAGAGATCGTTTACCGCGAGAAAAAAGATAGCCGTGAATATAAAGGCTGGAAGCCGCTTAAGAGCAAGGTTTTTATGACGAGCGGATCAATACCTAAGGACGGCGGGATCGATGCTTCGCCTAATAATAGTCCCTGGGCACAAGAGCAGATAAAACAGTTCATGGATGATCATGTGGTGTTGATTGACAAGAAGAAAAGTACGGCAACCTATATTCCGGCGAGCTCATTAAAGGACCGCAAAGATCTAAATGATCCCAATATCACGATCGAGAAAAAGAATGAGAAAGGGGTCACGATCGGCCGTATTAATCGAGCGTTAAAAGGGGCCCCGGGGGAATTTGAAATAGAGATGCTAAACGGCGACGTCAATCCTATTTACAAAATAAGGCCTGATGGAAAAACCGGAGAGCAGATTGCCGTGTCTGCAGTGGAAAGCAGAGTAACGCTTCCTGGACTGGGAGAGGTAAAGATTGTGATACGCCGTAATGCCGAGAAATTACCGGGGATCAGTACTGTATCCGGGGCTTTTGAGCAGGGTGTGGTCGTTGATGGCAGCGGCAAGACGGTTGGCAGGGTTTATTTAAATAAGGACTCCAGTAAAAGCCGTATAGAGATCATGAGCGGGGATGTGGCAAATTATAAATATACGTCCGTTATTTATGATTTTAACAAACTCATGAGTAACGATACTTCTGATCCATTGATCCAGATAGAGTCTTCTGTTGATGGTCAAGGCCGGATCCATGTACTAAAGCATATATTGGGGAAAGTTAACCAAAATGCACAGGTCGAAGATGTTTATCAGCCTGCGGCGTCAGGTGAACCTGTTCAATTGTATTCTGTGCGCTCTATACAGCAGGAGATCGTTTATTTCAGGGATGGCAAGGAGCATTATTCTGTTTCAACAAATTTAGCCCTCGAACCAGGGTATCCGGTCAAGATTGACGGCCGTACGGTTGATCATGTCACTAGTTTGTATGATTTTGACAAGAAAAATTCTATTGGTTATAACGTGGATCTAAAAGAGTTAACCGATAAAGACTGGATCGTAACGGTGCGTAAAACAACTTTTGATCATCCGGATGAAGATACTCTGATCACTAAGCTGGATCAATTTGGTTTCATGAAGATCAATAAGACTGCGGATTACGATCAGATCCTGGGTGCTGTGCGCAATGATGACATTTATCAACGCAATGACGCGTACAATTATGTGAAGAAAGGGCCTCTGACTGGTTCTATTGAATCCCGTGTTTTTAGTAATAAGACCAATGGTGTTTTCACCGTCGCGGAAGTTGTCAGGGGCGGGGATGAAGGGCGTATGCCGGGGTTGATCGAACCATTTGAGGGTAATTCCCAAGTAGCAGCGGCTTTTAGCAAGTATGGGATCGATGCATCGACGGAATGGATCGAAGGTTTTCGAGAGGACAGTCAGGGTGTAAAACATCGTGATTACCGCGTCAAGGGTGATGTTTTGGAACGGATCTTTATTTCTGTTGCCGAAGAAGGCGGGGTCGATTTAAAGACAACCGTAAACGTGGATTTCTTTGAGACTTCTGGTCAACCGAGATTAGCGCTTGAATTCACCCCGGATCATCAATTGCGCTCTATATGGAAGACGGAAAAAGACAGCACGCGGCTTAGGGACTTATTACCTTCTAATTTCGACGCGATCATGTCGGATGTTCTCCAGCGGCATTTTGGGATTCCTTTTGATGATCTTACACACTTTTTAGAGGGTTTGGGTATTTCTGAAAATAGTCGTTTGTATAAAGTTACTGAGATCCCATTGATGTGGAAAACAAAGAATTTGGAACCGGAAGCGTATAAATACATTGAGCCAAAAGCCAGGGATCTGCTTGTCAGATACAACAAGTCTTCCAATAGGGTCGAGAAAGATGATATTTTAAAGAAGATATTGGCGTTGGTCATGGAAAATAATGAGGGCAGGGCGTTCTTATCCGATGAACAAGGCAGCGGTTTAGTACATCGGGATCTCCGCAACAAAGGGGAACATTTGTTGACCATTCTTCCGAATAATAAGATCGTTTTTAATTTCTGGCCTTTGGAAGGTTTAAAGAGCGTTGTTGTTTCTAATGGGAACAAAGAGGAAAAAGATTTCTCTCCCAATGTTTTGCCGGCGAATGTGACGATCGATATTAAGGATGGTGTGGGCAAATTAGTGAGCACGAAGTTCTATGGTGATAGCCGGAAACAATTGTTTGTTGGTCCCGATGGAAAGCAGCATGAGGCCATTGTTCATTCATACCATGTGAAAGACCATATCTTATACCGCGATGAACGCAGGACTGGCGGGGGTTTATTGGTCTCAGAGACATATGCTCATGTATTGACACGTGTTGTTAATGGGGCTGTTGGTATTCAGACAGGAGGGACAGAAATTGTTAATTATCATCCCTTCTCAATCCCTCCATTACCGATCTATAGTCTACTTAAAGAGGAAGATCTGCTCTCTCAAATTGTTCTCACACAAGCATTCTTAGGTGCAGATAATGGTGAACAAAAAGTAAAGACCACCGCGTTTGAGATCAATTCTACGGCTCATGATATTTTAGGTATACAAGAGAGTGAGGACGTTGCCGGTAAGACGGTCATTGATTCAAGGAGACAGGTCGATCTTACAAAAAGATGGGTTGATAATATTAAAGAGTGGGGCGGGTACTTTGCATTGGCG
>JANNCL010000340.1:0-9699 GCA_031386565.1 Candidatus Omnitrophota bacterium | reverse complement strand
GCCAAACTATTCCAAACGCTCGAACGTTTCGCCCTGCTTAAACCGGATTTCTTTTCCTGCACCTACGGCGCCGGCGGTTCAAGCCGCGGGAAAACACTCGATATCGTCAGCCATATCCAGGACAAATACCAGATCCCGGCCATGGCACATTTAACCTGTGTGCAGCATACGAAGGATGACATTCAGCATATCTTAGAAGATATGAAACAGCGCCGGATCAATAATATCCTGGCCTTGCGCGGCGATCCGCCCAAAGATAATCCTGATTATAAGCTAACCGCCGATAACTTTGCGCACTCCTGTGACCTGATCGCCTTTATCCGTCAATCATTCGGAGACACCGCGACGATCGGGGCCGCAGGCTTTCCCGAAGGGCATATCCTCGCCCCCAACAAAGCATTCGACGCCAATGTCTTAAAAGGCAAGATCTCAGCCGGCGCGGACTTTATCATCACCCAGCTATTCTTCGATAATCAAGAATATTACGATTATATCGCACGATTGAAGAATCTTGGGGTCACCGCCCGCATCATCCCGGGAATACTGCCGATCACCGACTACAATGCCCTAGTGCGTTTCTGCGCCCTGTGCGGAACGACCATACCTTCAACCGTGCACGCAATCTTCAAACCCATCGCCGCTGATCCTCAGGCGACATTACAGGCAGGAATTAATTTTGCGGTCAGGCAATGTAAGGATTTACTAGAACACGGAGCACCCGGCTTGCACTTCTATACGCTTAACAAACTATCACCGACGGATGCTATACTGCAGAGAATCAGTTAAAAAGGTCACGCCAAGGCTAAGCGCGCAAAGCGTTCTTTTATAACATTAATAAAACTACGCTGATCTATTTTATTAAGCATCGAAGCCTCGACGATTGTTTCCATAGTATTCAAATAGCCATTAAATTTTTCATACCGTACTTTAACCGGCACATTCAAATATTCAGCCAATTGATCAAAATCTGCCCTGGATAATTTGCGTTTCTTCCCATTGATATTAAGCGCGGTATCCTCATCATCCGGTATCACTAATTTAGAACAAACAATATCATACGCGGGCGATAAACGAATACTATCCCCCTTATAAGATATAGAATAATTTTTTAAATGCGCGTCCCCATTGCCTAATATAAAATTAAAGACAACCCTTTCAAAGAATATTTGCTGATCATAGCCTGATGCCGATGAGATCTCGCGCAACTTACGGCCAACTTGTTCCACCGACCCCTGATATTTATCCTGCCCTAATATTTGCGCAAAATCTTCCTGATGGATCTTTGCCCCATTCACACGGTCAAATCGTTTAACCACATACGCCAGACTACTGTCTTTAAGCGGCAATAAACAATGCAACGGCACATCAATGCCGCATGCCGCGGCGATATCCATACAACATTGCTCATTTTCGGGAAAATGCGGGAATGTAGCTGTTTGCGGTTTTAGAATATACAACCCGCCCTCTGGAGAAGTGATCAACTGATGTGATTTTTTATCCAACTTGACCGATAACTTCGGCTGAACCCCGGATATGGATAGTTTTCCGGTTAACTTCTGCGCGTTTTGCAATATCCCGGAAAGATCAAAATCGATCGTGGGACGCGTTGAAGTTCCAAACATCTTTTTAGAAAATTTATCGTTCATTCTATCCTATTCGATCTGTCGCACAGTCACTGCCCCGATCGTATCTAAACCCGCGGTCGACAACAAAACCCCGAAATCATCCTTACTATCCACTTTCTGCGTTGAACTGACGATATTGAGATACCACCCTTCCGGTAAAAGCCCCTTAAAAAAACTAAATAATTGCTTCGATCTAAAAGGTTCTTTTTGAACAGGCAAGGACATTGAGATAGGAATATTCTTTTCTAGAAAATCCACGTCATATTGAAAAACATATTCCCCATTATATTCCATGATCTCTCCCGCCACTTCATCTTGATAAAAAACCAACCCTTTGCGTATGGTCTTATCCATGATGATCAATCCCCTTATATTCCGTCCGTTTTAATTCCAAATGATACCCCAAGAAATTCAATACCTGATAAACCTTATCCAAACGCACCGAGACCTTACCCTGTTCCAATTCCCGTAAAAACCTCAAGCCCACTCCCGCGCGTTTCGCAAATTCAACTTGATCTAAATCAATTTCCTTCCGCAATCGTTTGATTTGCGTACCAATCAACCTGATCTGTTCAACCCTTTGGATAGCATTATTCATAAGCTAAATATACCACCTAACGGGTATAATTTCAAGATAAGTTATAAAAAATTATACCCTATATAGCATAATAAATATTATATTATACCCTATAAGGAACAAAAAAATTCAAGACACACTAAATCTTTTTTTATATACCATCAAAAATTTAATGCATCTCAAATTTCTGTCTATTTCGCTGTGTTTTCTTTTACAGCAGCAGCTTTTCCTGTTTTTTGCACATAAGGACCTGGGGGGATGCCTGGGCCTGGAAATTTGAAGGCCATTCCATTAGCTTGTTTGGCCAGCGGTATGTAATTGGGTGCGGCCTTTTCAATCGCCGCCATTGCCGCATCAACGATTAGATCCGCCAGTATATTACCTGAACTACTACCCTGCGGCGTATATTGCACGATCCGAGAATCTTTCCATAATGAGTCACCAGTCTTCCCATCCCTGATCTCATATTTTAGCCCGACAGTAATGGTTGTAGAGATCAACATATAACGCGCGTCCCACCGATCGATCGTGATATAAAGAACAGAGTCCGCACCAAAAAGGGAAGCCAATCGTGTGGTGGATGATTGATGGACAAGGTCCGCATCGGATAGACCATCATCTTCCAAGACGCGTTTCACCATGTTAACCGGGAACACATAATATCCCTGTTCCGCCACAGGAATTGCCACCGTTGACAAGAAATAATTCGGGGCATCAACATTCAAACTGCGATTAACCACCGGAATGATCAAGATCGAATGCGGTGCCGCGGAATAGAATTTCGTGTAATCTTTCTTGGGCACGCTCACACAGCCGGATACCAAAACTGTTAACGCCACGACCAGAATTAAATTTTTCATGATATCGACCCTTATGTTTGTTTTGCCATCAAATTTTTAGCATTAGTGATCATTTTATCCATAAAAGCCTGCGACTCCGGCCATAAATCCCTTTCCTTCTGGAAATAAGTAATGGCATCCTTATAATTCTGACCTTCAAAACACATATACCCATATTCGGCATATATACCCGGCGGAATCTTCCCAGTTTGTTCCGCCTTAACGATAGTCTGCTTTAATCGTTCAATGAACCGTTCTTTTTGTGTCGGGTTCTTGTAATATGCGTAAAGATTATCATCATAACTGTTCCAGGTATATTTCGTCGATGCACAACCAACAAACAACACCAAAGAGATCAACATTAGTAACTTTTTTGACATGGACTTTTCCTATTTTATGGTGATCGTCTTATGTTCACTCTCAACAAAAACCGTTTGCTCAAAAATAGAGCTGCCATTCATCGATATGACAACATCATGTGTACCGGATTGCACCGTCAATACTTTGGGCGACCCGTTGTAGAGCGCAGCTTCCCCCATATTGATACCATCGACCAAAACAACAGCCCCCTTCGGAGCATTCACAAAAGACAGGGTCGGGCGGGAGTCAACAGCTTGAACATTGGTAACAGGATTACGCGGCGCACAACCGAAGCCGAATATTCCCAGCATGACAATAAGGAACAAAAATTTACGCATCTATTTCCCCTCCTTTACAAAAAGCTGTTTAATATCCGTATCGCTGATCTTCCCTTCCACGATCTCCGCAACCGCCCCTTCATTAGTCTCATTCTCCCCGAATAAAGCGCTCACTTTTATAGCGCCAACCTTTTCCGGTGGAAGATCGATCGTAAAGCCGGTTTGTTGGCTCTTAACCGCCTCGGTCTTTTTCATGACAAAAAGAACATCTCCTTCTTTGATACCCTGTGATTTCCCGCCGCTAATATACACTTGATTGCCTTGAACCTTCAATACGTCCGTTTTCCACGGACGTTCTTCCATGGCGGTGATCAGATTATTGATCACATCCGAGATCGAGGCCGCAATCGCCCGGTCATTGAGTGTCGCATCATAATCCGCGGCGCTGCCAAATCCGGCCACATCACCGGACTCTGTGGTCGCCTCACCGCTCCCAACTGCTGAAAAGAACGCTTGGCTTGTCTTTGTGTCAACAAGACGAATTTCAACCTTAGATTTTGCTGCTTGCATTTTGGTATTACTTAAGAACCCAGACTTGCCTGTTACAGAACGGCCAAACTCAGTGACTGAACCAAAGATCACCGTATCAGCCCCCACAAGTCCCTTCTCTTTCGTAATCGCTTGTTCATCCTCGATCTTACTAAGATCCGGCCGCTCGAATACCAAGAAACGTCCTGATTTTATCAATCTAGTTGCTAACATGTCGCTCACTTGTTTACCAATACGGTCATAATTATCATCAACCAATAAAGCTTTGCCATAATTTGTTTCGTTGGTGAAACGGCCAATGATGATCTTGCGTTTATACTTCTTCATTTTAGGAAGTTGAGCTAACTGCTGCGCTTCGATCTGTTCTTTCGCAGAGGCTGATGGCTCTACGGCTTCCATTTTTTTAGGAACCGAGGCACACCCGATCATTAAAGCAACAAATCCTATCAATATGATGTTTCTAAAGATCATTTTTTATTCCTCCGCTATTTTATTAATACTTTCCTTAAAACAATGTACCAGACACCTTTTGAATCTCAAAAATAAAAAAACAAAGAAATGATTCTACTGCGGCTCTTGCCGTTTGATTCCTGCCAGCTTATCAAAATCACTATCATAAGAATAGATCACGGATGCATCATGCTCATACATGGTGACCACGTTAAAAGCATCGATAAAATCAATGTTCTTTAACTTATATAAACCAACGCTTTCCATCAAAACGTTCTTGTTCTCGATCTGAATATTTTCGGTAGCAAGGATGGTCAATACGGCATCAGCTATCTTAGATTTAGGATATTTATATGTCTTTTCAAGAACCCATACAATTTCTGCGATCACCAGAGGAGTTGTGATCAATATTTCTTTGTTCTTTAATGTTCTTTCGAATAACTTCTTACAAGCGACGGCTTTGACAGAATCATCCCACAATAATAAACGTAGAAAAATGTTCGTATCAACCAATTTCACTAATTATTATCTGCTTTCTTGGCAACTAACGCTTTAGTTTTATCCCGAAGGACTTTAAAATTTATAGGCTTCCTCAAAGGACTTTTAAACATTCCCGCAAGATCCGCCGCATTCCCTTGAACCGTTTGCATATACACCCTCTGACCATCCCTGACATAAATAACCTTGTCACCAGAATTCAAATGCAAATGATCGCGCACTTCCTTAGGGATTGTTGTCTGTCCCTTTTGAGTCAAGATCGACATCACCATAAAATTCCCTCCATACCTAAAGGATACCCGAATCCTTACTTTTTGTCAAATGTAATGAATTTGGAGAAAGTCAGGATTAAAACGCCACCCCGATTTTGGATCCGGTTTTAAACGAACTATTCGCCGTTTATAACTAGTAACCGTAAAATACATGCTGTGTCTCGTGCGCGTATTGAATTAACCTTCCCGTATTAAACACATGCTCATCTTTTAACACGCAAAATATCAATTGTCAATTAATTCTTTATTGTTTGACTAATAATCAATTTTAAGCTCCGATATTTAGAAGTGGGAAAGTAATTGATACAATTAAAACGATCTAAAATCTGACCTTCACCCTGGAATTATATGCTTCGCTAAAACCGACGCTCCATTTTCAGATCAACGCTGGTCCCCGGAGATGGGTAGTAGAACTTGTCTCCTATCCTGTACCCGTAGAGACTATCGTTAGTCAGACGGACGCCGGCGGTTTCGGCGTATTTTTTATTGAGGATATTATTCACGCCGAAGGTCATGGTCCAATCCCGGCATGCCCATGAAACGTTGCTGTCAACGGTCATATAGCCGTTTAGGCGCGAATAATGATTGGCTTGGTCATTTAGGAAATACCTGCTGCCCACATAATTGTCGATCACATTGAAAGCAAGATCCTTGGATAACAGGAATTTCAGGCCTATGCTGGCTTTATGACGCGCCACCATCGGGATCTGATTATCCTTATAAGTTCCGTTAGCAAAATGCGCGTCGGTGAATGTGTAATTCCCGAATAATCCGACCTTATCCGTAAGCTTTGCATCGGCAGATAATTGCAACCCTTGATGAACAGTGCGGTCATAATTCTCATTCTGCCCGCTGCCGAAGGGCCCTCCGGCGGCATTAAAATATAATTCATGGCGAACATTCATCCGATAAAGCGAAACAGCACTCTTCAAACGCGGTGAAAAACGATGCCGTAACCCAAGTTGATAGTTCATCGCGGTCTGTGGTTTTAACGTTGTATTGAGCTGTTGCACAAAACTGGCATCCTGATAGCTGAATTCATCCGTTTGGACAAAACGGAAACTTTTACCAGCGTTTAAGAACACATTAGAATCCTCGGCATAAGTATAAACCAGGCCCGAATTATACGCCTGCATTTTAGGCGCCGCTTTAGTATCCTGATCAGGATTAAAAGCACCCAGGTCATGATAATTAAAGGTGTAACGCGCCTGCTCATAGCGGTATCCATTAACCAGCACCAGGGGATCAAGAACAGTAAGCTCGTCTTGAACATACCCGGCAAAGGAAGTTT
This sequence comes from Candidatus Omnitrophota bacterium, assembly GCA_031386565.1. GTDB lineage: Bacteria > Omnitrophota > Gorgyraeia > Zapsychrales > Fredricksoniimonadaceae > JACQQW01. The sequence goes on along the minus strand of JANNCL010000340.1, from coordinate 2,960 downwards.
TATTGATACGGGTAAGATTTTGCAGGCTTTTATCATCTGCAGGATCAAAATTATTGGAATTAAAAGAAGTCTTATAAAGATCGACACCGCCGACTAATTTATTATCATGATCAAGAACGGTATGATGAAGGGCATATTTGGGCGTGACACCATAGGTCAAAGCCTTATTCTTGCGGGTGTATAGGCCTGAAGAGAGAAAATACGAATCCGTTCTCGTCTCACGATAAGACAGATCTGTCTCGAACTTGCCATGGTCCCCAAAATCAGCATCCAACCCGGTCAACAGATAATGATCTTTATTATTAGCATGATCATTGCCGAACCTGACCGCCCTGCGACCGTCATGATCAATGGTCGCCTGTAATCCCATAAACGGCGTACCGATAACACTATTATTATTTTGATAGACCGCACCGGGCATCCCATAAGTTGACGCATGGAATCCTGAATTAAAACGCACTTTTAACACATCGCTTACTTCATAAGACAATCTCGAGGCAAAATCACTGTCTTTATCAAATGAATTGTGTCTGTACCCATTAGAAGAACTCCTGCTGGCGCTTAATAAATACGAAAGCTTATGATCAACCGCCTCCCCTTCTAAGGATAATTTCTGTTTCGTATGCGCGTAACTGCCAAACTCGACGGACAATGTCCCTGAAGGCTTACCCTTACCTTTTTTAGTGATGATATTGATAACCCCGCTGGAGGCATTATCTCCATAAAGAACCCCCATGGCACCTCCGCGAATGACTTCAATGCGCTCTACGCGGTCCAACGGGATCTGACTCCAATCCACCCCGCTTAGATCCACGCTGTTAATGCGCCGTCCGTCGACTAGAACCAGAACATTCAATGAACCCTGCTCCCCGAAACCCGCCATGTCAACGGACACTTGCGTGCCATTGCCGGTATAATCGCGCACAGCGATACCTGGAACCGATCGTAAAGCATCAACTAGCCTGATCACATTCAATTGTTTAATATCATCTTGAGTAATTACCGTTACTTCCGATGCGCTTTTATTCAACTCCCCTTCATAACGAAAAGGCGTTACAACAATGATCTTTGCAAGGTCCATGGTTTGAGCAAAAACAGGTGAGGCAATGAAAAGTAGAAAAAGACACAGCAGGTACATGGCAACTCCCATCTCGCGTAGGGTTAATATTGGATGAAACGGTATCAGCAGGCGTTCGGACTTGTTCCCTTAGAGGGACTTACCGCAGCGGGACTGTTCCTGGATCTCACAGGATTTCCCCATCTGATACTTCATCAGTGCTTCATACCCCGCATACAACACCATGCTGTAAGCGACGGTACTCAATAATGTGCTTCTAAAAAATGGAACGGCTAAAATATAACATTCCTGAAAACCTGCCCACGTGCGCGGGTACAATGTCAGGAAAGCGCCAAAATTGGTCAATACAAAGAATAACAAGGCTGCACCGATACTGCCGGCGAATACATTGCCAAAACTCTTACGGTCTTTAAGGAAAATCCCGATCGCACTAATGGCAAGCATGCTGCCATAGGTAAAGAGCATCGTGTCATGAAAACCCAAGATCATATCGGTGACCAGCATCATGCCAACCGGAACTATCCAGGCCAAACGTTTATTAAGGTACATGCCGGCAAACAAAGCAATGGCCAATGTCGCCGTGAATTGCGGGGTGTGGACGATAACGCGGGAAAAAATTCCGATAATGACTAAAAGGATCGCGAACATGTGAAGATTCTAAATGTCCATTCTAAAAAGTCAATTATTATTTATGTCTTTCTTATTCCTGACAATAATCCCGACGGCCGGATGCAATGGCCAGGGCCGCCTTTTTCATTTCTTTTCCCAGATACGCCGCATGCCCCTTATCGCTAAACCACGTTAACCCGTGCTTTTTCTCATAACGGAATATCCCTTCATAAAGGTCCTGCGGACTTACCCCCCGAAATACCCGGACGATCAAATGATCCTTATCGCACACTGCCACTTCAATACGCCCCTGCTCATAATCCGCCCGGATCAGCACATAAAACCCCGACGGATCCCGCACCCAATCCTTGATGGGATCATACACAGGACAATCGATAACCTCGCACAAAGGATGCATCGACTGCTTGTACCACACATAATTAGCTTCTATCTTAGGCATAGATTAATTCATGCTCAACTTTAATGGTTTAATAGTTTTAAGTTCTTTGCTTGGGTTTCTATGAGCATGCCACAGGTCATAAGCAACTTGGCCCTGTATCCAGAACTCAACCGATGTCTTAAAAAGTCTCCCCAAACGTTGCGCTATCTCGAGGGATAATGGTTTACGGGCGTGAACGATATCGATCAGATGTTTTCTTGAAATCATTAGATGGGAAGCCATCTCTTGTTGAGTAATATTATAAGGCAACATAAATTCCTCAACCAAGATCTCCCCCGGATGTATGGGCGCTCTGTTTTTAGGCAAACGCACTATCTTATTAAGAACTTTTGTCTTCATAATGGTTTCCTTTCAATGATAATCAACGATCTCAACCGAGCTTGGCCCTAGATCAGACCAAACAAAACAGATCCTATACTTATCGTTGATCCGAACGCTACATTGCCCTTTGCGACCCCCTTTTAAAACCTCTAATCTGTTGTTTGGAGGGGATCTAAGATCGTTCAAGGAAACAGCATGGTCCAGCGCATAAAATTTCCTATGAGCAACTCTCCACAGGACTAACGGCAAACACTTTAACGCCGGTTTAGTTCTAGCACCGTCATAGACTGCTTCAGTAGCATGATCCTTAAAACCTTGTATCACATTTAAATAGTAACCTAAGTGGTGACATTTGTCAATAAAATAGCCGGCCACCTTGCGATAACCGGCTATTTAAAACAGATACTGGAACGATCTTACTTCTTGCTGATAAAACGCACGAGATCAACACACGATTACTATAACCCCACTCATTGTCGTACCAGGCGACGA
>JANNCL010000315.1:0-3277 GCA_031386565.1 Candidatus Omnitrophota bacterium | reverse complement strand
GGGTGTTTCCAAAGGTCACAGACTGTTTTGCCGCAGCAACCAGGGGAAGCGTAGTTTTTTCCTGTGCTACCCCACTGGGGGATTGGTGGTGCGAAGGCAAAATAGGCTGTGAGGAAGCAGACGTTCCCGCGTTTCCCTTGTCTAAAATAAAATCGAATTTAAACGGATTATCCGGATGAACTTTAATGCCCTTTAATATTGGAGGCTCATAAGCAGGGCTTAGACGTACTATGGTTCCGGGCACAGGCAAAATTAATTGCCCCGCTTGAACTTGCGGTAAAGGAAAGAAAAAGATCATTAGGATAAAAGATAAGAACCTGCGGAACATGCGGAAAGGATACCATATTATATAGATATAGGCAAATTTACCCTATTTAGAAAATGACTGTGGTAATAGGGCGCTGTCCCCTATTTTGAGCAGATGCGTTTTGATATACCCAGAAGGAACTTCTAAGACATATTGAGCAAGATCTTGGGAGGTATATTTGGGACAATTATCTGTTGTGCAAGGCATTAAATTCTCCTCTATATACACGATCTTGCCGTCCTTATTTAACCAAAGAATATCCAAAGCAAATGTCATATCATTCATCCAGAAAGAATATATCCCCTCTGTATCAAACATAAATAACATCCCCTCTTTATTGGCTAACGGCGCATGCCCGCTTAAACCTTTCGTCATTTCCTCAGGTGTGCGGACGATCGTCACCTGCACACAATCTTTGGGAAAACAAACTTGGGGTTCTTGCGCATGTGCACAACCATTCATGAAAAATAACAACGCGAGTGCAGGCAAAACATGTCTCATTCTGCACCCGTAATATTAAGATAATCCCGATATTCCGGCTGTCCTTTTGCTTCGGCATCCGCCTGAGCCATGCGCGCAGGAATATATGGATGGGTTCGCCAATAATTCAGAGGATGCAGCGGGCCTTTTTGTTGATCCGCCAATAATTTACCAAGCATTTTTTTCATCTGTAGGGGATCATACCCCGCTTTACGCATATATTTCACCCCTAAACGATCTGACTGGAATTCATCTTCCCGGGAATTCCGGAACAAGATTGAATCGGCAGTTAAACCAATACCGGCAGCCAAAGCCCCTTGTCCGGAAATAGCCGATGCCAACTGCAAGATCGTCGCGCCATACGCCCCTTGAACGCGTTTTAGAGCATGTTTTGCAGTTATGTGCGCCACTTCATGGGCTATAACACCAGCAATCTGGTCATCATTATCCACTTTTTCTATCAAACCTCGATTGATATACACGTAGCCCCCAGGCAAACTAAATGCATTTAACTCATCATCATCAATGACACGGATAGTGTAGACCAGATCATGCCGATCGCACACCGCAACGATCTTCTTTAAGATCTTTTCAACACGCTCATTCACATCCACGTTATTATCGAATTTTAATTCTTTTTCCGCCTGTAGCGCTATAGAAGAGCCGATCTCTTTTTCCTTATCGTCCCCATAAAGCAATGTTTCCTGCCGGCCGGTCGCGGTGTTGAACTCCGAAGCACACCCGGATACGAATAAAACCATCACAAAAACTGTAAAAAGAAAGCTTCTCATAAGATCTGGACACCAAATTTAATTAATAATTTTCCAAGTGTCGCCAAAGGCAATCCTACGACATTGAAATAACACCCTTCGATGCGCGGGATGAATAAAGCCCCTTTGCCCTCAATATCAAAACCGCCAGCTTTATCTAATGGATTAACTAGCGCATGATAACGATCGATCGTTTTATCGCTCAACGGGGTCATGATCAATTTTGTCTTTTCAACAGCCGTCGCTGTTTTGCCTGTCGCACTATCGATCACCACCAGGCCCGAATATACCCAATGGGGGCTGGCCATCAATTCTTTTAAATTTTTTTTCGCCTCCCGCAAGTCTTTAGGTTTTAAGATCAATCTTTTTTTAGCGGAGAGGACAACTGTATCACAACCAATGACCAGCGCATTTTTTTGATGCGCGGCCACATCTTTGGCCTTGAGTAACGCATTGTGTTTTACCAAATGCGCCACCCCCTTTGCCATCGACGACGACTCCGCCGCCTTGCTGGGGACGATCTCGAAGGGCAGGCCCAAGATCTTCATAATGTTCTTGCGCTGCGGTGAAGCGGAAGCCAGGACAAGCCGTCTCATGCCAAGAACTCATTGATCGTAAAGATCGGGGCCAGCGGCACATTGTATTTTGCCAGCGCTTCCCGTGCGCCTTCGTTACGGTCAATGATGCATATGGCTTTGGCAATCTTGATATTCATTTTTTGCAGCACCTCGATCGATTCCACAAAGGCTTTGCCGGTGGTCGCCACATCGTCAATGATCACAACGGTAAACCCTTCCTTTAATTCCGGCCCCTCCACTTGCTGCTGCTTGCCATGCGGCTTAGGCTGCTTACGGATGATAAATGTATTGATCGGTTTATTGGCCTGAAAACTTAAAGAAGCGATCGCGCCTACCATGGGATCAGCGCCCAGCGTCGGGCCACCAATAGCATCAACCTTATCATCCTTGATCATCTCCAGCATAACCTTTCCCGTCAAATAGGCCCCGGCAGGGCTTAACGAAACCAGCCTGGCATCCAGATAGAAACTGCTTTCCTTCCCAGAAGACAAGATGAATTTTCCCCTAAAAAAAGCCTTTTCTTTGAGGATCTGAAACAACTGCGCGCGATCATCATTCATATTATATCCGCTCCATTTGTTGTGGTATCTCAATATTACGCGTATGTATCTCCATCAAGATCTGCATGCGATATTTAAGCAAAGCCCGGAATTCATCATATTGCTTAGGAGAAAAACCAGAGGTCGCGTGAAACGCCCGCACAGCCTCGATCTCCACAAGGACATCTTGAAAAGCATCCACTAACTTTTCATCACTTAATTTGACCATATCCGCTTTTTCTAAAATAGTCACATTGGATGAGAATGCAGCAAAAGCCCCCGGTGTTACGCACAACAACAACATCAATGCCATGAATATTTTTTTCATTGAACTCCTCCTGTTGAATTTTCGTATTATACGAACAAAGCTCCCCCATGACAAACTTTTTATATTATGTTACCATAACACATGTTCGTAAGCATCATTGATGGTATCCGTCAGCTGCTTTTCCCTGATAATTGCCTCCTGTGCCGATCATTCCTTAACAGCAATCACCAGCAGCAGCTCTGCATTTCCTGCAAGGCGCGCATCACACGCAACACGCCCCCGTTTTGCGCGCGATGTTCCCGGCATTTAGAATGTTTTAACGAGGACAGCCTTTG
>JANNCL010000288.1:0-4609 GCA_031386565.1 Candidatus Omnitrophota bacterium | reverse complement strand
GGCGATCCCGCGCAAACCATCGATAAACTTGTAGTATTGAAAATTCTTCTGTGAAGAGGATTGAGACATAGAATCGGAAGCTAAAAAAGTGGCGGGGAGTGGATTTAAACCACCGACCTGTCGGGTATGAACCGAATGCTCTATCAACTGAGCTACCCCGCCATAAGCACCTAAAGAACGTTAATTTTACGTGAGGTAACGTAAAACTGCAAGAGGATTTTAATCTAGCTGTATATTTCTCAAGAAGCAAAGATTATGTAAATAAGCACACCGATGATGACCGCAGCGATGATGTAAAAATCATTGAAATAAATAAAATCCTTAAAACGTTCTAGCCCTGTATATTCATGATGGACATTCTCACTGGGAACTTCGCCCGTGGAACGCATTTGCATCACTTCAGCACGCTTAAGCCGCAAGAACTGGTCAGCGATACGATATGCCTGCAATTTACGTAATTCGATCAGATCCATGACCTTCTTCTCAGAAGTTCCTAAGATCTGCGCTGTTTCTCGCACCGTTATATACTGACCGCTCATTATTTAACTTTCCCCGAACTTGCCCATGATTCGATCTTGCTTCGTTCAAAGCGCCATTGATCGCCTTCTTTGATAGCCGGGATCTTCCCTTCAACGGCCAGATCAATGATCGCTTCATTTTCAATCTCCAAATATTGCGCAAGATCATCAACCGTTAAATAATCTTCCTGCATTTGACATCGCCCTTGAAATAACGCACCCTCTACAATATTCAACTTAGGTGTGGTGATATCACCTATTAAATTCGCTGTCGGCATAAGTACAAGCATTTTTCGAGCGATCACATTGCCTTTTATTTTACCGGCAATAACAATATTATCAGCGATAATATTTGCATCCACGATGGCCGTCTGTCCGATCGTCAAAGTACCGAAGCAATCCAGCCTTCCGCTAAATTGTCCATTAATGCGCAAATTAACCGGATCTTTAAAAGAAAGGTCCCCTTGCATTTGGGCACTTATTTCAATGACCCTATCCTGCTGCTCGTCCTGCTTGGATTCCTTACGATGAAAAGCCATATTGACTCCTTGGATTAATTTATAACAAAATTACATTGACGCGTCAACCTACTCTTTGACATCAGGACCGCGGCTAACCCTGCGATCATTGCCGCGTTATCTAAACATAACACCATAGGAGGAAAATAGACCTTTACACCCCTTATAGGAGATATTTTAATTAATTCGTTTCTAAGCATGCTGTTTGCGGCAACACCGCCGCCGACTAAAAGCGTATCAATCTTATTTTGCGCGCATGCTCTCAATGCTTTTTCCACCAGAACATCAATAACGGATTTCTGAAACGCATAAGCGACCTTAGCTTTAGAAAAATTAGTATCCTTAGCATGATTTTGAACGTGGTATAAAACAGCCGTTTTTACACCGCTAAAAGAAAAATCGAGACTTCCATTCATTTTGGCTTGAGGAAAGATGATTTCATCATTAACCCCTTCTTTGGCCAAACGGTCAATGATAGGTCCCCCTGGGTAGCCTAAACCCATAATTCGAGCCACTTTATCAAAAGCTTCCCCGGCAGCATCATCCCTTGTTTGTGCTAATAATTCGAATTTCTTAAAATCATTGATCTTATAGAGACTTGAATGTCCTCCCGAAACAACCAGCCCAATCGCCGGTAATGCAGGATAATCAGATCGAGTATCTTGTTCGTATCTTAAAAAATTTGCATATACATGCCCCTGTATATGATCCACTTCGATCAAAGGTTTTCGAGCTGCCTTGGCCAAAGCCTTAGCAAAAGAGATACCAACTAATAACGAGCCAAGCAGACCAGGTGAGCTTGTGACTGCAATAGCATCAATTTCACCTAAGGTCATTTTTGCTTTATCCAAAGCTTCTTGAACGATCACGTAGATCAATTCAATTTGCCTTCGGGAAGCAATCTCAGGAATAATGCCGCCATATGCAGCATGTTCCTTCAAACTCGTCAGTGTTTGATTTGAAAGAATATATTTACCATCCGCCACAACACTTGCGGAGGTTTCATCACAGGAGGTTTCAATGCCTAGGATCTTCATTTATTATGCAGTAGTTCTTGGACACTAACAATGATAAAACCATGCTTTTGCAATATTGGGGCTTCTTCTTTTATCATCATCATGGTTAGTTCCCGATCATGACCGATAGCGATCGCATATCCTTTTTTTGACGCTTTGTTCATTAGTTCATCAAACTGTTTAAGAATAGCTTCACGCGTATTAACATTATCCAAGAAAACATCCCGTTGTCCAAAGGGCAAGCCATATTCATCCGCACTTTCCATTCCGTATGAATGATGCGGACTGGTCATGCTATCAACGAAAAATAACTGATGTTTCTTTAAGTGACGGAATACAAGCCTGACCAACCTCTTATCTTCCATTGCTTTAGAACCCATATGATTATTAACACCTTCCACTTCAGGCATTTTTCTCAATATCTCCTCAAGAATAGACTCGACCTTATTAGGAGACATCGTGGTCGTTAATAGATAATTGACCGGGTATGCGTCATGATTAAAATATGGCTGCATCGGTAAATGCAGCATGATGTTCTTGTCTGCTTTCTGGGCACATTTGACCACATCCAAAGAATGACGTAAATTAGGTAAAATTGATACCGCCAGCGGCGCTTTGATCTCAGACAGGATCCCGCAATTATGAGTAGAGTAACCCCAATCATCGATCACAAATGCGATCTTAATGCCATTGACATCGGGCAGCTGCGGAGATCTTTTAGCGACCAACTTGGGCTTCTTTATTGGCGCCTGGATTACGGGGACGGTCAATTTGGGTTGAACAATAACAGGCGTTTCTGTTCTTTTAACAGCTTTCAATTGTTTAGGTCTATTAAATAACCAATATCCCCCGACACAAAGAGCAAAAAGGAGCAGAATGATCAAAGTTGTTTTAAGATCACCATTTTTATCTATTTTCTTTTTTGATTTAGCATTCATTCTTTATTTTTCTTGCTGAAAATCCCTATAGACACGAATACCTTTGATCACGTTAATAGCTGCTTGAAGCTGATTATCCCCGTCATCTTTTTTCTTTTGTTCGAGATCCTTCCTCTTTTGATCTGTCACTGCATCCGGATTTTCTTTCTTAGTAACATCATCGAATATTTTATCCACGTCAGCAGCTTTTTCTTTCTTCTTATCATCATCTTTCTCTTCCTTAGGTTCGATCCTCTCCACCACAACATCAGGAGTGATCCCGATACCATGAATACAGATACCGGATGGTGTGAAATATTTAGCCGTGGTCAAACGCAAGCCCGAACCATCAGGCATAGGGATAACAGACTGAACTGAACCCTTACCGAATGATTTTGTTCCGACCGTAACTGCCCGCTTATTATCTTTCATAGCTCCTGAAAAGATCTCGCTCGCAGAAGCACTGCCCTCATTGATCAAGATTGTCATTGGCATTTTCAGAAAAGCCCCATTGATATTGTTGGACTTAGACAAAGAATCTTGGCTGGGATGACGCCCTTTAGTCGAAACGATCGTTTTTCCAAATGGCAGGAAATCTTCACATATCTTTATAGCAACATTAAGAAGTCCGCCCGGATTATTACGCAAGTCAATGATCAAACTATCAGCACCTTGATCCTTTAACTTTTTTACTGCAGCGTGAAACTCTTTATATGAATCTTCCCGGAATTCAGTTAAACGGATATATCCAATATGTTCATCAATAATATGTGGATTTTTAATATCATTGACATGGATAATTTCGCGGGTGATCGTATATTCCTTGATCAATCCCTCTTTCTCACGCAAGATCGTAATATGGATCTTAGTACCGGGATCGCCGCGTAATTTTTTAACCGCTTCATCAAGAGTCATATCGCGGGTCAATTCCTTCTCGATCTTGACGATCTTATCACCAGCCTTTAATCCTTCTTTCCAAGCAGGTGTATCCTCAATAGGAGTAATGATCGTGATCAGGCTGTCTTTAATAGTTATCTCGATACCTAACCCCCCAAACTTTCCCTGAGTTTCGGTCTTGAGGTCTTTATAATCGGAAGGATCAAGGAATTGACTATGCGGATCAAGTGAAGACAACATCCCTTTCAGCGAACCATAGATGAGGTCTTTAGGTGTCTTTTCATCGACATACTCGGATTGGATAGTCGTTATCGCGTAAGAAAATAATTCAACTTTTGAATAAAGATCGTCTTTTGATTCTTTTTTCTCCACAACAGCCGTTTCGGCTTTGGCCGTCTTTGAAACTCCACATAGAACTCCTGCGCTTAAAACAAAAGTTAAACCAACAACGATAAAAAAGATTTTTTTAGGCATTGCCCAATCTCCTTGTGATCAGTTCATTTAACTTCTTAGGGTTGGCTTTGCCACCAGACTTTTTCATGGCTTGTCCGACTAAAAACCCGGCAGCACTCGGCTTACCGCTTTTGATCTGCTCGACAACTGCGGGATTAGCCGCGATCACTTCATCAATGATCACCAATAATGCAGAATCATCGGAGACTTGAGCTAATCCTTTTTCACTGATCACCGCATCCGCTGATTTTTCTTCATCGATCATGATCGACAACACATCTTTACCAGCC
>JANNCL010000155.1:0-2754 GCA_031386565.1 Candidatus Omnitrophota bacterium | reverse complement strand
TTGCAATAACTACTCAAAGTTACTATTAGTGTGTCTTTGGTGGTAAATTTGATTAATAAGTTGAATTAGAGCCGATAGTTTCTTGCCGGTTGAAAGAAAAGTTAGTGTGAGCCCAGGTTTTTTAATAAATTGAATTAGGGTTATGAGGAAAATTTTAATAAGATTGATAATTGTTTTGTTTATTTCATTAATGATCCGAAACGTTGGAGCATCAGTGAATTCTTTTTCTTGGGGAGTTCAGGGGTATGATCCTGAGTTGATACAGTATGGTTCTAAGCGGTTTACTGTAAATCAGCATTATGGTAATAATGATTTGCTGGATATATATGTTGATTCCAAAGAGGTGCAATTCGGGGTAGAGAAGATTGAATTGATCTCAAAAAATGCATTAATGATTTCTTCCAATGAATGCTGGAAAGCGATACGTCATATTACAGCACCTATTGCATGTTCATTTAAGAAAAGTGTTTTCAAAAGATTATCCGAGAAAGGCAAAATTCGAGTGTTTAATAAAACTCAAAATATAATTCATGAAGATGAAATTGATTTTACTGAACTAAATAATTTTTTGAATGGATTAAATGTTGACCCAAATAAAAGTTAGTGTCCCAGGTTTTAGATAGGAGTTGACGAACACATGATTAAGAAAATATGGCTAATTGTTTTCTATGTTGTTGTATTAAGCAACACAGTACTTGCCAATTCAGAGAGGGATAGTAAAACATTAGGTGTTCCTTTAAAAGGTTATGCTTTGACTTGTACCAATGATGTATCATTATCGGTCCTTCAAAATGACATTTGGCAGAATGCTAATACAGAATTACCTGTCATGGGCATGTATTATTTAAATGGTAAGTATTATGGACATAGCATGTGTGATGTTGTGACTTGTCAAAAGATTGAGAATTCTTACGACATTAATCTTGTAGAATATCAAAAGGTTGGAGAAAAAGAATCTCCTTACCCCAACAATGAATCTGGTCTCAAGCCGATATTTAAGCAAGTTCCATTAGATGGAAGAATTAAAGTCTTGATTAATTTTTATTCGGATGAAAAATGTACGCAAAAAACTAGTTTTGAAAAAGTAATTGATGAAAATAAATCATGAAAAGAGTATTTTTAGAAACATACGGCTGTCAAATGAACGAGTACGACTCTGAGCTCGTCCGTTCTATTTTGCGTAAAGAGAACTATGTGTTCGTGCCTTCTGAGCAGGAGGCGGATATTGTGATGCTTAATACTTGTGCGATTAGAGAGCATGCGCATCGGAAGGTTTATGGACGGGTGCATAATATTCGGCATGAGCGTAACGGAAGGCCGGTGTTGATCGGGATATTGGGGTGTATGGCGACCAATTTGCGGCAGGAGATCTTTGAGGACCGCAGTTTGAAGATCGATTTTATTGCTGGTCCGGATAGTTATAAGCGTTTACCAGCCTTGATTCAAGAAGCTGTTGGTGTTGGTGAGAAGCCTTTTGATGTCACTTTGTCCGAGTTTGAGACCTATTCCGATATCACTCCCAGCCGCAAAGAAGGCATCAATGCCTGGATCGCGGTCATGCGCGGGTGTAATAATTTCTGCACGTTTTGTGTTGTTCCTTATACCCGCGGGCGAGAACGCAGCCGTTCGATCGATAATGTGGTTGAGGAAGTGCGTGGATTAGCGGCTGAAGGTTTTAAACAGGTTACCTTGCTTGGACAGAACGTGAATTCTTATTTACATGAGCAGGGTGATTTTGCGGACCTGATGGACGCAGTCAGCCGCGTTGAGGGGATAGAACGCGTGCGCTTTACTTCGCCGCATCCCAAGGATTTTCCGGATAAATTCATCGATCTGATGGCTAATAACCCAAAGATCTGTAAACAGATCCATATGCCGCTGCAGGCGGGCAATGACCGTGTTTTAGAGATGATGAACAGAACGTATACGAAAGATGAGTTCTTGTCTTTGGTTCATAAGATGCGCCAGCGTATTCCCAATGTAGTCTTGAGCACTGATATTATTGTCGGTTTTCCCACAGAGACGGACCAGGAATTTACTGATACCATTGATGTGGTCCGGCAAGTTGAATTTGATTTTGCTTTTATGTTCAAATATTCAGAACGCAAAGGCACCATTGCGTCAAAAAAATTCCCCGATGATATTTTAGAAGAAAAAAAGACCGAGCGTATTATGCAGTTAAATGATATTCAAAAAGAAATAACATTAAAAAAGAATAAAGCCCATATTGGTGAAGTCCTGACAATTCTGATCGAACCCGCAACCGGTGAAAAAGCACACCTGCACAGTGTCGGTAGAACAGAAGGGAACAAGCTGGTCGTACTTTCAACGAACGGCTTTAGGATCGGTGACCTGATCCAGGTAAAAATCACTGATGCCACCCCGCATGTGCTCAAAGGCCATTCTCTATAGAAGTTCTTGAAATGCTCCCATAAAAGCGATATATTGAACCCCTAAATCAATGATCAAAACACATACAACAGCGCAGGCATTATATGAAAAGCTTAAGAACATTAAGCTTGGTGCCACCGTGTGCCAATATTCCCTGCGTAAATGCGAAGAACTCGTTCCCATCATCAATGAGATCAATGACCTAAAAGAAGAAAAGAATGCGGTTATCCTGGCGCATTCCTACATAACGCCGGAGATCATTTACGGGGTGGCGGATTATGTCGGAGATTCTTATAAATTAAGCTGCGATGCCATGAAAACCACAGCCTCGACCATCGTCTTTACCGCGACGCCGACCGGCGG
>JANNCL010000172.1:0-3687 GCA_031386565.1 Candidatus Omnitrophota bacterium | reverse complement strand
GCCAATGAAAAGATCTATGCGCAATATTTGCAAGCGTTCAAGAAGGGTGTTTACAGCTATATTAAAGAAACCCCGGATGCCAATGGGGTGACGGTGCCCAGGAAATACTTCTCCGGCGGGGTTAAGATGATCACTTCAGGTTTGGTAGGAGCGTCCCTGAAGAATCAAAGTGAGGTCATGTCTGTTGAGGCGGGTAAGTTCAAGGGCAATCTGGCGATGATGTCGATCGCTGTGAAGAATGAGACGGCGCGCAAGATGGATCAGGCGATGATCGGGCCGAGTGAGCAGATCAGGGTTTTAGTTCAAATGGTGTATTCAAATTATCGTGCTAAGGGAGGCTCACCGGAAGGATTTAAGAAATATTTAACAGGACAAGATCCCAGAATATCATATAAGGCAAGTAACATTTCGGAATTATTGATCAAAGACATCCAGAATCTTGCTCAGTCCATAACTTCAGAGATTATTAGCATCAGGGATGATAACAAAGGTCTTCAGCCATTATTTCAGCAAAGCTCTTCTATTGTTCACATCGGGTTACTTAATCTTGAAATGCAAAGAACATCATTCCCTTTTTATATTAAGCGAACGATCCTTGCGTTGGCAGATCAGATAAAGAGCAGAGAGAATATGGTCGATCTGGATGAGCTCAATATTTTGATCGTCAGGTTTTACACTGCGGGTGAAGGCAGGGAAGAATACATGCAGGCATACAGAGCGTATATTGACTCGCTGATCTCTGGTGATGAGATCAAGGACGATCTCTATATAAAAACAAATGATGATTCTTATTACAAACATTTCTTTGATTTTGGTCCCACAGGCTCTTTAAAACGTAAAATCCTTGCATGGCATATTAATTACAAAGTGCGTGAAATGAAAGAAGATCAGGGACGAGGTACAGTTGAGTTGTTCTTAGAGTTTTTGTCAAGTCAGGGAGTTAATATAAATGAGGAAAAAAGTCGGGATATGGAGGCATATATCCGTATGTTAATAACGCCAATTCAAGATTTTGTAAAACGATCGGTCAGGAAGAACTCTGGGAGTCAAAAAGGAATTTATCCTATCCTGAGTCTTCAATGGATCACATACGATGAATTATCGGCATTTATTAAAGCTTATTGGAAGAATGATGTAAGAACGCGGGAGCTATTTCTTCAGTTCGCTGAGGAGAATTTAGAATTAAAAAGCGATAGAGTAAATATGGTTGGTTTTTACAAGCGCATTCGATCGTATTTTATGCTACAAGGGATACACTTTTATAATGAGAAATTCGAAAGTTTCATCAATTCTCTGTTCGATGCTGATGTAGAGAAGAATGTGTCATCGGTCGAACAGGATTTTGCTATGCGTGCAGAAATAAAAAAGCCAGAAAATGATGTTCTCAAAGGGGATAAGATCATAAATTCCCCAGATAACTTAGGCGGTATTGATTTGAACGCGAGGAATTTGGCTTTGCGGATCAAACGTGATGCCAATGGGTTTGTTTTGCCGGCGTCTATGCAAGATCTGGGGAATATGCGCATTGAGGGTTTAACGCCGATCATTGTGAATATTTCCGCAATAACCAATTTGAATGAATTCTTAAAATAGACTATACTTACCTCATCTCATGAAAAAGATCGTTGTTTTATTCATCATTGTTGCACTCATAAATAGCACTTTCCTGCCTTGCGCCAAGAGTGCGGAAATCATCTTGCCGCAGCCGGGAAAAATGCTGGGCATATCCAATGCTTTCATGCCGGTGACGTTAAAGGGAGTGATGCTTGATCCCAAAGACCCGTTCAAATTCAATTTTATCGTTGATTCCGGCGATACCGGCCTTAAAGCAGAGCAATTAAAAGAACAGGGGCTGAAGCTCGCCCAATATTTTTTAGCAGCGTTGACCGTGCCGGAAGAGGATATGTGGGTGAACTTATCGCCGTACGAGAAGGATAAGGTCATATCGGGGAGTTTTGGGCAGACAGCAATGGGGCGCGATGTTCTGGCGCAGGACTATATCTTAAAGCAATTAAGTGCGTCCTTAACCTATCCCGAGGGCACGCTGGGCAAGAAATTCTGGGATCGCGTCTATGCCAAAGTTAAGGAGAAATATGGCCCCGTTAATATTCCGGTAGATACCTTCAATAAAGTCTGGATCATGCCTGCTGCTGCACAAGTATATGAGCATAAGAATGGCGCTTTTGTGGTTGAGGCTAAACTTAAGGTCATGTTGGAAGAAGATTATTTGGCCATTTCTAAGAACGCAATTTCCCCTCCCCTTGCGGGAGGGGCTAGGGGAGGGGTACGATCTCAAGAACAAAGGGACGTTACCCCCCTCCCTAACCCTCCCCACAAAGGGGGAGGGAATACTAGTGAGATTATTCGTCAGATAATTCTTCCAGAACTAGAAAAGCAAGTCAACGAAGGGGCGCATTTTGCGCCATTGCGTCAGGCGTACAATGCGATGATCTTAGCCTCATGGTATAAGATCCGTTTAAAAGAAAGCATTCTGGGTAAGTTGTACGTGAACCAAGGCAAGGTCAAAGGCATTCAATTAACAGATGCCGCTGCCAATGAAAAGATCTATGCGCAATATTTGCAAGCGTTCAAGAAGGGTGTTTACAGCTATATTAAAGAAACCCCGGATGCCAATGGGGTGACGGTGCCCAGGAAATACTTCTCCGGCGGGGTAACGATGTTCACTTCCGGTTTAGTCGCAGATTCACTGAAACATGGCAGCGCAGCGATGACGGCTAAGGCCAGACAGTTTAAGGGTAATCTGGCCGTGTTGGGCGTGCAAGTGTTGGATCAGGCGATGTTTTCAAGAGAATATTCCTATAATAAGGTGCTTGATTTTGGACCATCAGGGGAATTGAAAAGAAAGATATTGGCATGGCATTTTCAATATCAACTTCCGTTATTACGGGAAAGAAAGGGGCGGGGGGACGCTATTGGGTTTATGAAGTATTTGGCCGGTATCGGTATCGATATTAATCATGAAATGCAACTGGATAGGGATGCTTATGTTGAAGCGTTATTAGCTCCTATTAAAGCTTTTAGCATACGTGAGTTTCATAACAAGCGACGTAGTGATACCACGGGGCCAATTAATCTGCAAGATTCAAAACTAGTGTCATTCGTCGATCTAGAAGATTTTTTAAATCATTATTTAAGCAATATAGAATATCTACGAAGGCTGTTGATCGATATCGCGGGATCTATGGCAATGAGGACTGCGGGGATGGTTAATGTCTACGCTTTCTTTGAAAGAGTCAGATCTTATTATGTTGATGCTGAAGAATATTATGATTCCAGTTTTAAGGATTATGTTAATTCGTTCTTTGATACTAATAATGCGATGGTAAGTAGTATTAGAGGAGGCTCGGTTGCTTTTTATTATTTTAATAATTTAGGCGGCACTCCCAGCACGGATATATTCTTAACAGAGTTAGAAAAGCTAGAAGAAAAAGATAAAGAGCGCTTAGGAGAATTTGTTGTGCTTTGGAAAAAACAAGCGAACATAGATCTGGGGCCTGAAATTGAAGCGTATAGCGGCAGGGGTAAGGCGGTTATCATGTATATGCAAGTGGAGGGGAATATTCAGGGGATCTTATTTGCCAAGAAAACCTTTGGACGCGAGTGGAGTTTTAGCATTAAGGTCAATCATGATATAGCAAAGCATGAGGGTGGTCTGCCGGCCGCTGC
>JANNCL010000168.1:0-2838 GCA_031386565.1 Candidatus Omnitrophota bacterium | reverse complement strand
TCAAATGGTTCGTTGATGGGAAGGTCAACAACAACGTGAGCGATCATATGAAACTGATAATATCAGCGACCGCAGAGGGTTTAGCGAGCACAGCAATGACCGCGCGTAACTTTTCTAATTTCCCGGGAGAGGCATTAAGATCATGGAGAGCACTAATTATTTGAGGCACATCCATTTGATCGGAGGCCGCGCCGTATTTCTTCAACACAACGATATTCTGCATTTCCTGACCTGGTATGGCGGAGAAGAATAGCATCGGCAAGCGCTTGACCAAAGCTTCGGCAATGGTCAGTCCCCCCGGTTTGGTCACGATCACATCCGCGACGGACATCAATTCATACATATTATTGACCAACCCGTAAATATGCACGTAATCAGAAGACCGGACTTTTAACCGTTCATAAAGTTCTTTGTTGTGCCCGCAAACCACCATTAAATGATAGCCTTTCAACCCCTCGATCAGTTCCTCAATAGGCCCCATGCCGAAAGAACCGGTAGCGATGAGGACATTGAGCCCCCCCGGGAATAATCCCAATCGAGCCTTTAATTGAGCCACATCAACCGGTTTGCTAAATTCCGATAAGGTCGGTATCCCCGTCACAAAAGCCCTGTCCGGATGAACACCCAGAGCGATCAATTTATCCTTGGTGAACGAACTGGCACCGGTATAAATATCGATACCCTCATTGACCCAAATGCGATGAACATCAAAATCCGTCACCACACAGATCACCTTAGCCTTGATCTTGCCCGTGCGTTTTAAATACGCCGTGACCTCCGCGGAAAGAAATTGGGTGGTGATCACGCAATCAAATTGTTCTTTAATGAGGAACTGTTCTAAGCCACGGGCGTTTAACCCATTATAAATACGCCGGAAGATTTTTACCGCCGGCTGCAACAAGGGTATATTCAATAAACCAAAAAAGAAGGCCCACAGAAAAGGGAATTTGGTGACCATCAACGCATAGGTTGCTGGATAAGTCGCTTTAAAAAATGGATTGGTGAAATCGAGCGCATCGACAATGCGCGCGTTATGTCCGCCGGCTATAAGCCCCTGGTAAACGGCTTCCGCGGCTTTCTTATGCCCTGCTCCGGCTGTGGCGTGTATGACTAGGATCTTCATTAAGGACTATTTTAACGGCATCACGCAAATTGGCAACCACATAATCAGGTTTTCCGCCTTCCTGCATTACCTGCGCGTGCGTACTCTTTCCTGATAGGACCAGAACGGTCTTTAAATTTGCCGCTTTGCCGGTCTTCATGTCAATGCCGGCATCCCCGATAAAAAAACACCCTTTTAGATCAGTGATCTTTTTCCCAATACTGCCTGCAGCCTTACGCACATTATCGATACCCGGCTTGCGGCATCCGCACTTAGCATCGGGATGATGGGTGCAATACAATGTCCGGGTGAGACAACCGCCGGATAACCGCACTTGTTGCTTTAGCCGCGCGTCGATCTGATCTAATTTTTTCTGAGTAAATATCCCTCGGCCGACACCCGCCTGATTGGATATCACAAATATCTTATACCCCGCCTGGGTCAGAAGAGCAATGGCTTTCTTGGAACCGCGGATAAAACGGAGGTCTTTGACCCTGGTAACATATGCACCATGTCCGGGAAATTGATTGATGACCCCGTCTCGATCCAGAAAAACAACCTTCACTCTTTAATTCCGTTTTTACGTTCCCAATATTTCGCGTAAGAAATAACCTGATACAGCGACGCGTAATAAGCGATCATAAAACCGACAAAACCATCACGGTACCCTTGTTTGCCAATGTAACTGCGGAAAAAACGGTCCACAGTACGCCAGACCGCCGTACTTAAAGGCATATGACGGCCGGTTTGTATCCATTTCTGTGCTTCCAATGTTGTTTGACGATTCAAACTTTGCAGGAAATGTTCAAAATCCGGATAACCTTTGTGGACTAAGTCCTTGGTCAAATGGCCGGTCTTGCCGTCTAAGAAAACACGCGGATGAACACCCACTTCTTCATATTTAAAACGGCTTTTCTGGAACATGCGTAATTTTCCCGCCGGATACCAGCCAGAATGCTGCACCCAATATTTACCGATGTAATTACGCATCGGCATATCAAACGCGTTAAAGTCTGTTTTGGGAATAGTAGCCACGATCTCCGCCGCCAGTTCAGCGCTGACCATCTCATCGGCATCCAGGCTCAGCACCCATTCATTCTTTGCCTGAGCATAAGCCCAATTGCGGTGAATGCCCTCATTGTCCATCTTACGGTGATAGATCTTGGCGCCGTAACTCTTTGATATTTCAACCGTCTTGTCCGTGCTTTCATCATCGACGATAACGATCTCATCGGCCCAATCCACGACGCTCTTTAAGCAATCGTGCATATTGCGTTCTTCGTTCTTGGTAATGATCACAACGGATAAAGGGATCTTTGCCATAATTATAACGATTCCTTTAGGGCCGCTACCACCGTTTCAACCTGTTCCTTGGTCATATGCGGGAACATCGGTAGGCTCATGATCTGACCGGCCACTTTCTCCGCAACAGGAAATGAACCAACCTTATAACCTAATTCCACATAGGCTTCCTGCAAATGCAAAGGAATAGGGTAATGTATCAAAACACTGATACCTTTGGCCTTCATGGATTCCACAACCCGGTCACGATTTGGCACACAGACCGCATATGTTTGATACACATGGGTACGGTCTGATCTTAAGACCGGCGGAACCACCCCTTTAACCGATTTTAACAGCTCGCCGTAATACGCGGCTGTTTGCGCGCGCATGGCATTCCATTGGTCTAGATGTTTTAATTTGGCATTGAGCACCACCGCTTGAATAGTATCTAA
>JANNCL010000156.1:0-2877 GCA_031386565.1 Candidatus Omnitrophota bacterium | reverse complement strand
AGCAGAAGACCAGTGGCATTGAATAATGGCTTTAGGGCATTTAAACTACCAGGAAGTTATATACCAAAATAGGACATTTCTAAATTGGTAGAACTAGGACATTTCTATTTTGGTGTGACACTCTGATTTATAGAGCTTGAGTTTATTGTTATGTTTTGATAATATTCAACAACGCTTTTTCAAAAAAAAGGAGAATTATTATGAAGATCGTCGATGAATTTAAACAATTTGCCCTTAAGGGTAATGTGATGGACATGGCTGTTGGTATCATTATCGGTGCGGCTTTCGGTAAGATCGTAGATTCAGCGGTTAAAGATGTGATGATGCCCCCTATCGGGATGCTTGTTGGCGGTATTGATTTCAGCAATCAGGAATGGGTCATGAAGACAGCTACCGCTACCTCTCCTGCTTCGACGCTTAAATACGGACTATTCTTGAATTCAGCGGTCAGCTTTGTGATCGTGGCTTTTGCCATATTCTTGATCATTAAGGGCATGAATGCATTAAAGAAGAAGGAAGAAGCGGCGCCTTCCGTACCCGCAGCTCCGACTAAAGAAGAAGTATTATTAACGGAGATCCGCGATCTGTTAAAAAAGAAATAAAGCTTAGAACTTAAGCTGCCTGACGCGCAAGATCGTCAGGCAGCATATCCCCGCTTCAATGATCAATGTTGCGATCGCTGCACCAACGTAAGAAAATCCGCTAATCAGTATTAAGATCAATGGTAATCCAAGTAAGGCCATGACAATGTGTATATTGGCATAGGTTTGTGTTTTTCCGCATACCAGGAGGAATTGAACTCTGAACGCGTTGGCACAGATAAAAAAGATGGAAACTAGCAAAAGGCGTAAGGTCAGGGTTATTTCCGGGTATCCTCCGCCGCAGATCATGCCGACTAAATAGGGGGCAGCAATAAAAAATAAAGGAATGGTGATTAAGGAGATCTTCATGGTGATCTCCTGCACTTGCACCATGGTTTCAAAAGCCAGGCGGCGATTCTTTGAATATATCTTACTCATGCGCGGGAATATTGCCTGAGAGAATGAAGAAAGCGGGAAGGTTTGCACGACCGAGGCGATCTTTTCAGCCATGGAATAATATCCGGTCATGGTATTGTTGGTCAATAAACCAATGGCAAAGACGCGGGTGGTGGTATAGGTGTTGATGGCAATGATCGAAGTGAACAGATCCCAGCCGGATTTAAGCTGGGTGTGTAAATGGGATAGCTTCAGTAGCTGGAATTTGATCTTAAAATGGCTGAGCGCGATGTACAAGCCGCAAATGCCGCTAAAAAGGAAAACCGTCGAGGTCAGTGCCGGGACTAGAAGGTAATCGTTGGGGGTCTTGACTAAAGACAGGATCAGGAATGCTAAGAGGATCTCGGCAATGATATTAATGTTCGCGATATATTTCATTTTCTCGTTCCCCTGAAAGAACCAGATGGGGAAGAGGGTGTTGCCGATGACCGAGCCAAAGCTTAACAGGTAGACCATCCAGTCATTCTTGAATCTGGGGATGGAAAACACGATCGTGCAAAGAATTAGGAAGCTAAGAAAAGCGAGCAATAATTTGACTGTCATCACGGCTGAGAAGATCGTGTGTGTTTTTTTCGTGTCGTTACGGTGCAGTGCGATCTCTTTGGTGGCGGTGACGCTAAAACCATAGTCGGTCATGATCATGAAATATTGGGAAAAAGCGGAAGCAAAAGCGATCAGACCAAATTTCTCGACGCCTAAGATGCGGAACAAATATGGCAGAAGGATCATGGGTAGTATATAAGAAATGGCGGACAGCCAGGACAGCGAGGCCACATTGGCTAATACTACCTTGCTTTCGGCGGCACCGGCCAGAAGATAAGTCCGTTTGATCTGACGTATTAAAGAACGCATGACAGTAATGTACACGGGAAGCGGGGGGAAATAAATATAATTTTACGGGATTTAATCGTCGCGGTGATATAATCCTGTCATGATCCGATTTCCGAAAGATTTTCTTTGGGGCGCGGCTACTTCTTCCTACCAGGTAGAAGGCAATAATACCAATGCGGACTGGTGGCCGTGGGAGAAAAAGTGCGGGCATCAACCATCCGGTGATGCGTGCCGCCATTATGAGTTTTATGAATCCGATTTTGATCTGATCAAAAGCCTTAACCATAATGCCCATCGTCTTTCCATTGAGTGGAGCCGTGTTGAACCCCTGGAGGGAGAATTTGATGAGCAGGCCATCGCCCATTACGTTGCTGTCATCAAAGCCTTAAGGACCAGAGGGATCGAGCCTTTGGTTACGCTCCATCATTTTACTAATCCGATCTGGCTGGCTGAAAAGGGCGGGTGGGAGAATCCCATCGTTGTTGATCTATTCGCGCGCTATGTCAAGGTGATGACCAAGGCCCTTAAGACCGAAGTGCATTTTTGGAATACGATCAATGAGCCGACCATTTTCATCTCGCATGCGTATCTCTTTGGATGGTGGCCTCCGCAAAAAAAGTCCCTTTGGAGTTTAAAAAAAGCACAGGACCACATGGTCCTCGCCCATATAAAGGCTTATCGTTTGATGAAAGACGTATATGCGAGGCATGATCTTCCGGTTCCCATGATCAGCATCGCTCACCACATGCAGGATTTCATGCCTTGCCGTGATACTTGGCTTAATCGCTATGCGGTTGAACTGCGTTATCAATGGCTGAATTTTGGATTTCTAGACCGTATTGATGCAGAGAACACGATGGATTTTATCGGTCTTAATTATTATTCCCGGCAGTTGGTGGATGTGCGCGGCCTTGGTCCGCAGAATTTATTAGGGGATGTTTGTAAAGAAGGCCATAATCCGGTTAAAAAGAATTCCCTTGGCTGGGATATTTACCCTCAAGGGATCTAT
>JANNCL010000138.1:0-2425 GCA_031386565.1 Candidatus Omnitrophota bacterium | reverse complement strand
ATGCGGGTGAGGGTTTGAATAAATTTGACCGTTTTGTCTTGAGTTTAAGTGATCAGGGTTTTGTCCTGGCATGTTCGATCAAAGAAATGTCGGGGAGCATTGCCAAGATGATGAGTAATAAGATAACAATGAAAACGTTACAGGATAATGCTTTAGTGGAAAAGGCATTTGAGCGCATGGTATCATGAATATCCTACAGATCCTCCCAGAATTGAATGTCGGCGGTGTTGAAACGGGTACGGTTGATTTTGCCAAGTACTTAATGGCTCATGGGCATCGATCGGTGGTTGTCTCCAATGGCGGCGCGCTGGTCGATGAATTGAACAAGATCGGCTGTGCGCATTATCCAATGCCGGTGCACAAGAAGAATCTCTTTACCATGATATCGTGCGTGCGTCAGTTGGTTGAGGTGATTAATAAGGAAGATATTCAGATCGTGCACGCGCGTTCCCGTGTGCCGGCATGGGTGGCTTTTTTTGCCTGCCGTCAGACAAAAGCGGTCCTGGTCACGACCTGTCACGGGTATTATACTTCCCATTTTTTCAGCAGTCCGATGGGCTGGGGGAAGCGGGTCATTGCTATATCTGAGGTTATCGGGCGTCATATGGTGCATGACTTCGGTGTGCCTGCGGATATCGTGCGCATCATCCCGCGCAGTGTCGACCTGTCTAAGTTCCAGATCAAGCGCGCGGAAAAAGAACCTAACGCGCCTAAGATCATCACCATGATCGGCCGTATCACGCCATTGAAGGGGCATCCTTACTTCTTAAAAGCCATGTCCCAGGTGGTCCGTCATATGCCTAACGTTAAGATCCAGATCATCGGTGATGCTCCTCCTAAAAAGAAGTCTTATAAAGATGAACTGGTGATGTTAAGCAAGCGGCTAGGGTTATCAGGGCATGTGGAGTTCTTAGGTAATCGCCGCGACATTCCGCAATTATTGGCCCAGAGTGATTGTTTGGTATTATCAACGATCACGCAGGAAGCTTTCGGACGGGTAATTTTGGAGGCTCAGGCCGCGGGTGTGCCTGTGGTAGCGACCAAGGTCGGCGGCGTTGTTGAGATCATTGACGATGGTAAAACAGGATTATTGGTCATGCCTAAAGATCCCGAAGGCATGGCTAAGGCTGTCATAAGGATACTGCAAGACCCGCAGCTTTCGAGTTTGATGGTCGCGGGTTCACAGAAACGTATTGATGAACGCTACACGATCAAGCATATGGCCGATGCCACGATCGGCGTTTACCAGGAAGTCCTGGATTCCAGGAATATTTTGGTCATTAAGTTAACCGCCCTTGGCGATGTGGTGTTGATCACAGCGGCCTTAAAGGCCCTGCGCGCGACTTTCCCCAATGCCCGGATCCATTGTTCAACGTCGCCGGAAGGTTCTAGTGTTTTACAGCGCTGCCCGTACATCAATAATGTGATCATTTTTGACGGCGAACATAAGAATTTAAAGTCTGAATGGGAACTTGGCCGAGATTTGCGCGGTTATCGTTTTGATGAGGTCATTGATCTTCAGAATAATCGTTTTAGCCATATGATCGCTTTTTTAAGTTTTGCGAAGACGACGATCGGGTATGATAACGGCAAGTTCGCTTTTCTATTATCCCGTCGGATCAAGAATGATACGCCGCTTCTGCCGCCCGTTGAACATCAATTTCGATTGTTGAAGACCTTAGGTGTGAACTATGACAAGAATGTGCGGTTGGAATTATGGCCTTCACAACGCGACGAGGAATATGTGCAGACCCTGCTTGACGGGGAATGGCTGGGGAATGTCAAAGATATGGTCGGTATCAATATTGCCGCATCGGCCCGCTGGTCCAGTAAGAATTGGCCCATCGACCACATTGTGAAATTATGCGATATGCTGGCCGCAAAAAATATCAGGGTGTTCCTGACCGGGCAGCAAAAAGATAAAGGTGCGGCGCGGCTTATCGTATCGCGTGCAAAGTCCAAGCCGGTGGACTTTACTGGCAAGACCAATATCATGCAGTTAGCGGCGCTTTTGGCACGCGCGAAGGTTTACATCAGCGGGGATTCCGCACCGCTACATGTGGCGGCGGCCATGAAAGTGCCGGTGGTGGGATTATTCGGTCCGACGGATCCTTCCCGTCATATGCCTCCCGCGGACCGAGGGGTCGTGATGCGCGAGCATTTGAAATGTTCTCCATGCTATAGTGGCGAATGTAAGATCAAGACCCATGTCTGCATGAAGCAGATCACCGCGGAAGATGTTTTTGCCAAGGTCAAGGAATTGCTCAAATGAACATTGTTGTGTTAGCGAATCATTTTAATACCGGGGGGATCACCTCCTATATCCTTACGTTGTCGCAGGGTTTGATCAAGGAAGGTGATAGGGTATGGGTCATTTCGTCCGGTGGTGTTTGCGAGGATATGCTCAAGCGCGCGGGTGTTTTCC
>JANNCL010000130.1:0-1525 GCA_031386565.1 Candidatus Omnitrophota bacterium | reverse complement strand
GGATCATATTTCCGGCGGTAAACTGGGCTTGACCGGGATTGCCTTAGCGCATGGCCTGGCCATCGCGGTCATGGTTTCAGCGACGGCAGCAGCAAGCGGCGGGCATTTAAATCCGGCAGTCACTATAGGGCTTTGGTCGGCAAAAAAGATCGATACGCCCTTGGCTTTAGGGTATTTAGCATCCCAGTGCTTTGGTGCGGTAATGGCGGCGTTTTTGATCAAATGCTGCGTTCCAGCGGATGCTTTGGTTGCCATCAACATGGGAACACCGGCGCCTGGTGTCGGGATTTCCGGGAATATGGCTTTGGTCACAGAAATGGTCCTGACATTCTTCTTAGTTTTTGTTGTCTACGGTACGGGTGTTGATCCCAAAGGCCCTAAATGCGGTGGTTTATTCATCGGTTTAACAGTTGCTTTAGATATCATGATGGGCGGTCCGATCAGCGGCGCGGCGATGAATCCAGCGCGTTATTTAGGGCCGGCATTATTGGGCGGTGGATTACAGAACTTCCCGATCTATTGGGCAGGGCCGATCTTAGGTGGTATTTTCGCGGCACAAGTTTATAAAAAACAATTAGAATAATCAATACAGGAGAATATATGTCAGAACGTATCGGTGCTGTCACCATGAAGGGCAATTCTTTAACGCTGTTGGGTAATGAATTAAAAACTGGCGCAATGGCGCCGGACGTGACCTTGGTTGCGAACGATCTTTCCGAAGTTGCCTTGTCTTCGTTTAAGGGCAAGAAAGTCATTCTTTCTGTTGTTCCTTCATTAGATACCCCTGTTTGTGACCTGCAAACAAAACGTTTTAATTTAGAAGCGTCAAAATTGAATAATGTGGCCGTGTTAACCATCAGCAAAGACCTTCCTTTTGCCCAAAAACGCTGGTGTGGGGCTGCGGGAGCGACAGCGGTTAAGACATTGTCGGATTATCGCAGCAATTTCGGTGAACAATACGGTGTTTTGATCAAGGGTTTAAATCTTTTAGCCCGTTCTATCTTTGTCATTGATGAGAGCGGTAAGGTAACCTATACTCAATTGGTGAAAGAAGTGGCTTCCGAACCTAATTATGAAGAAGTATTGAACGCGGTAAAATAAATTATCTTATTATACAATTGGAGAAATAATATGGCCTATACCTTACCATCATTATCATATGCTTATAACGCTTTAGAACCGCACATTGATGCCCGCACCATGGAGATCCATCATACCAAGCATCATCAGGCGTATATCAATAATGTGAACAATGCCCTTAAAGGCAAGGCCGATCTTGAGAATAAGTCTGTTGAAGATTTGATCGCAAATTTAAACGCGGTGCCAGAAGATATCCGTAATGTCGTGCGCAACAACGGCGGCGGGCACGCGAATCACAGTTTATTTTGGACGGTGATCGCTCCTAATGCCGGCGGTGCACCGACCGGAAAAGTTGCCGATGCGATCAACGCGGCATTTGGTTCTTTTGACGCTTTCAAAGAGAAATTCGCTCAAGCTGCCACCACACGTTTTGGTTCCGGTTGGG
>JANNCL010000116.1:0-4332 GCA_031386565.1 Candidatus Omnitrophota bacterium | reverse complement strand
AACCGGAAAGAAATTCTGGAAGCGCATTTATGAAGAAACAGCAAAGAAATTCGGTAAAACGAATGTTCCTGTGAACACATTTAATAAAGTATGGATAGTCCCGGAAAAAGCGGTGGTCTATGAGAATGATAAGGCAGCGACCGCGTACGTGGTCGAAAGTAAATTAAAAGTCATGTTGGAATCCGATTACCTTGCCTACCGGCAGGCAGGTTTATCGGCGACCAAGGCTCAGAAGAGGGATGATGATATAGGAAAACGGATCGTGCGCGAAGTGGTCATTCCTCAATTGACGAACGAGATCAATTATGGCCAGAATTTCGCTCAATTGCGTCAGGTGTACAATTCATTCATTTTAGCGACATGGTATAAGAACAAGATCAAGAACAGCATTTTGCAGCAGGTCTATAATGATCAAAATAAAGTGACTGGTATTAAAGCGAGCAGTGCATTGAATGTTCAGGGGATCTATGAGAACTACTTACAGGCTTTTAAGAAAGGAACGTATAACTTTATCCGGGAAGAAAAAGATCCGGTGACACAAAAAGAAGTCTCGCGTAAATATTTTTCGGGTGGGGTAAAGCTAGAAGATGCGGCAATGCGGACAGTCAAAGGGGATTTTGATCTTTCCCATGAAGACGAGCTCTCCGTTGTTAAGGTTAAGCTTGATCTTAATGATAATGATCAAGCAATGTCAAATCGGGTCTTGCTTTTAGAATTTCTTAATGATGTTAAGGGATTTTTACATCGTTTGGGGAGGGCTGTTATTTCCAAAGATTTTCCAATTGAAACAAAAGTTGCTGACAATGAAATATCAAGAAGGGTATATCAACTAGTATGGAAATCTCTCATGGATAAATTGGATGAATACAGTATTCCAAGGAGCAGAGGGGTTGAAGCGAATCCGTTTCGATGGAATACATTTTGGTTCCAAGTGATGAACCGTTTTGCCAAAAGTGAAGTTGGTGAGTCCGGATGGTTTTTGCTGCCAACAATTGATGCTGTTGCAGGTTTTTTAAAGATGGGGGTAGATTATAGAGCGGATGCTTTTAAACAATTATTGATTGATTCTCGAAGGATTTATTTACTTAATGAAACGTATGACCCGTCAAAACCGATCATTTTTATCGTAAGAGGTGCCTTCGCACCGCCACATTATTATAATGATTTTTATTTAGCACATAAAAAAGATTTTAACGTGGCTTATTTTGAGTATACGGAATTTGGTAATATTTCAACAGAAGCAAAAAGATTTTTTGTTCAGTTAGAGCTTTTTTTAGATGTTAATAAAATAAATGGAAAATTTGGAATATATGCTCATTCAAATGGAACACGCCTGTTGTTATACAGCAGAAAGATCGCTAAGAATTACAGCAATCCTATTTTCGATCGTGAGGCACGGCATGATGTTACTCCTGTCCCCGGAGGTTCAGCGAAAGCGGCGGTATATGATAATGTAATGTTACGAAAATATTTTATCAGTCCCTTTTTTGGCTTTTATCTTTCCTTGGCTGAGGCGCATAGTCCTCATGCGCGAATTCAAAGAGAGTTAACGGATCATTTACTGGAACAGGAGGCTCCTAGTTTGGCGATCGCAACTTTTGTTCAGGATGATGCACATAATCTAATTCTAAGTGATTTACATCAAGCCAATTTTAATTTAGAAGTGAGCCAGTATGTAGCAACGAGACAAATATCTGGTGTGGAGCATAATCGTGCTCCAAGCGATCCTACAGTAATTCAGGAGTCATTTGAGTTTTTCTCGCAACATCTTAATAAATTTGATCCCGCTATGAAAACCCCCGGCGGTATCGATCTTAATGCCCAGCAAATGGCTTTGTCTTTTCAAAAGGGTTCTAGTGATATCAAGATGAACATTGATCCGAAGATGATCGAACAGATGAAGCATATCTCGGGGTTTGTGCCGGTCATTCTGGATATTCAGTCCTTGAAAACAGGTGAATCTGGTACGGCAGACCTGAGGTTGTTCTTAGGATTGCCTTAGAATTACCTTAATAAATAATCTACGCAAACAATATAATAATATATATTTTTGAATTGTTGTAATTAATTGCAGCCCAATAGCTTGCAAGTATATCGGGAGCTTGCAATTCGGTGTTTTATAGTGCATACTAGTACTATCTAAGTTAGTGAAGTAACTGTTTATATCGTAGCAAGCGCTTTTTCGTTCTCATTACAAAAAATCATGATTATTTAGGGCATAAATGGTTGGTATTTTATTAGCTTTATTTATTATTTTTTCTCCGTCTTTATCTTTTGCCGCGATCACTTTGAACGTTAGTCCAGCCGACGGGAGCAGTAGTTTAAAGCTTGAACAGGCGTATTTGGGGTTGGATAATAAAAAAGATGTGCGTTTGCGCGTTACATCTACAGATGGTAAAAGGTATCAAGTTTTTGCGCGTTTGTTAGAACCCATGGTGAATGAAAAAGGCGAAAGTTTAGATCTACACGCCGTTTCTTTGGCAACAGTTTCAAATTCGAATACGTCCGGAACATTGTACTCCCAGAATGAAGAACGTTTGAGTATGGGAGAACAGATGCTCTATAGCTCCGGCCAGAACGGGGAAAGTGATTCTTTTACGATCGCTTACGCGCTTAACCCGAATGAGGTTAAAACAAGCGGGAACTATAGTGGTCGTATGGTCTATACGGCACGGTCAAGCGATGGCGGGGACAGTCAGGCCACCTTAACGATGAATGTTCAGGCAACCCCGCGTTGGAAGGCCACTGTCGGCGGCAGTAAGTCATCGGATAAGATCGTCATTAATGACAAGGATGTTACTGAGAAAACAGCAGATTATGTTAAGATCGCCTTTTCAGGCAATCTGGGTTCAGAGGTCAGGGTGTATCAACAAGCAGTGGCCTTACCCCAAAGTGCGGATGGTACAGAGTTAGGGTCGGATGGCTTGATGTTTTACGCAACAGGGCAGGCAGAAGGTATCAAAGCGCAGGATGTTAGTGTATTAACTCAAAGTCGTTCATTGTTATACCAGGGTACAATTTCGGATAATGCGGTTTTGGTGTATTATCAATTAAATCCTAAATCTTTAGGGGATCAAGCGCCGGGTACGTATACCGGCAGATTGAGATTCACGATCGAGACGGAAGCTGGGGCGCAGGATTATTTTATCGATGTGCAGTGCCAGATACAGCCTATCTTTACGATTGATGTTGCAGTGCCAACGGATGGGATCAGTTTTGAGCACGTAATTGCGAAGGATCCGGCGCAGGAGAAGGAAGTTGTGGTCACGGTGCATACGAATTTGCGAAAACCGTATCAAGTCGCTCAGAATCTTCAAACACCGATGACCAATGAAAAAGGGCTTCAGATTAGTAAAGATTATTTCACCCAAAAAGTAGATTTATCCCAGGGTTCCAAGGGCAGAACGAAATATACCGATTACTTACCGGTAGAAGCAGGGGAGTATCCGATTTTTGAATCAGACAGCAGGGGTGGCTCGTCGGTATTTAAGATCACTTATAAATTGCAAGGGTATCAAGGGATGAGTACGGGGAGGTTTAACGCACCCATCCAATATTCTTTAAACCAAAACTAACAAAATAACAAAGGGGGATTCAAATGAAGAAAGTAATTAGTTTAGTAGTGGCGGGGGTTGTGCTTTTGGCACAATCAGGGATTGCGGCAACAACCGCAACATATAAACTTACTGCGACGATTCCAGCATCAACTGCAGTTGCGATCAACGCGTTCAGCATCACTACTGGTAATAATCCAGTTAAAACGGCAGTTGCCGGTACAACATTGGATCTGGGGCCGTTGGTGTATAATGTTGCCAATGGTATTTATTTACCGGATCATTTCTATGTTATCGAGAGCGGTTTAACATCTGGTGCTGGTACGCAGTCTGTTACAGTTGCTTATACAGAAGGTTTAAATCCGAACAGCGGAACCACCAAGGGTGCTTTAGGAACGAAAGCAAACGTTGCCTTCAATATGGTGACAGGTCCGACCACAGAAGTCGCTGTTCCGGGTCATGCTAAGAAGTTGTTGAAGAATATCATTTCAACACCTGAAAGTCTTACTGCAGCTGAACTTGGCAGTAATCTGTTAAAGATTTACATCGGTATCAATACGGGGGATGCTTCAATGCCAGCAGGCGGCGAAGTTATTTCGAATCTTGATAAAGCCGGTGCATATGATGGTACACTAGTTGTTACAGCAACCGTTGTATAATTAAACGTAACACAGGTTAATGCATTGTTTAACAAAGTTATTTTCTTAGTTTTGGTTTTGGCATGCTCTTCCGGTAAAACGGCAATGGCGCAATTGTTCCTTGAAGAAGGGAAGGTTGT
>JANNCL010000112.1:0-3466 GCA_031386565.1 Candidatus Omnitrophota bacterium | reverse complement strand
CACATGGTAGTTGCATCAACGTTATTATAGTCCGTTTTTACATCAGGATATTCTTTAGAGATCTCGTTAAATGCACGCTGCCATAGATCCCACGCATACGTCAGAACATTCGTTTTGCCGCATAAAGTCAATTTCATGCCTTTATTACGTTTACGTGTATACTCGAATGCATAGCGCAAACACCGCTCAACACCCTTCCTGGTATTGTAGGATATCTGAATAGCAACCTCATCCTTAGTGCCTTTATTCTGGAACTCGCCCATCCCTTTATATAAACCTTCTGAATTTTCCCGCACCACCACAAAATCAATATCAGCAGGAGTTTTATCTTTTAGCGGACAATAGGCGGCGTCATATAATTTAACCGGACGTAAATTGATGTATTGATCCAACGCAAAACGTAATTTTAGCAAGATCCCTGTCTCTAGAATACCCGGCTTTACATCAGGATGTCCTATGGCACCTAAATATATTGCCTGAAAATTTCCTAGTGATTCAATATCCGCATCATCTAGCGTTTTACCCGTCTTTAAATACCGTTCCCCGCCAAAGTCAAAATTTGTTTTCTCTACCTGAAAACCAAATTTCTTTCCTGCGGCATCTAAAACTTTTAAACCTTCACGAATGACTTCCGGACCTGTACCATCCCCGGCTATAACAGCGATCTTATAAGACTTCATATTTATCCTTTATAACGTTTGACCACCAAGGTGGCATTGTGACCGCCGAATCCTAGAGAATTTGACAATGCCACATCGACCGCGACATTCCGCGCAGTATTAGGGACATAATCCAGATCACACAAGGGATCAGGGGTTTCATAGTTTATCGTTGGATGAACCTTGCTATCGCGGATAGACATAATACACGCGGCTAATTCTACAGCGCCGGCAGCACCAAGTAAATGTCCGGTCATCGATTTTGTCGATGAGATGGGCACTTTCTTTGCATAGTCCCCAAAAACCTTCTTGATGGCCAATGTTTCTATTTGATCATTCAGTTTAGTGGATGTTCCGTGCGCATTTATGTAGTTAATGTCTGTCGGTTTAAGGCCAGCATCCTTTATGGCAAGTTCCATTGCCCTAATAGCCCCCAAACCTTCTTCATGGGGTGCTGTAATATGAAACGCATCCGCAGTACGCCCATACCCAACCAACTCCGCCAAAATATTCGCACCGCGTGCTTTTGCAGTTTCCAAACTTTCTAGTATAACAACTCCGGCTCCCTCACCCATAACAAAACCATCACGATTTAAGTCAAATGGTCGACTGGCTCTGGTCGGACTGTTATTATGCTGCTTTGATAACGCTTTTAATGAACAAAATCCGCCCAAACCTAATTTGGATGTGGCACTTTCTGTACCACCGGCTATCGCCACATCGATCTCACCATGCTGTATCATCCGCATCGCTTCACCGATACAATTATTTGCTGTGGCACACGCAGTGGCGATCGCAAAACAAGGACCTGTTGCACCAGAGTTAATAGAAACCTGACCCGCCGCTTCATTGATGATCATGCGGGTGATAAAGAATGGTGAAATACGGCTTGGGCCTTTAGTTATCAGTTTATCATACTCTTCCTCAGCCGATACAATGCTCCCGATCCCTGAACCAATGATCACGCCCACTTTAGTTGGATCAGCAGCCTGGACATCAAGCTTTGCATGCGCTATGGCCTCATTGGCAGCAATGACCGCATACTGAATAAAATGCGATAAATTACGCGCATCTTTTGAATTAAAATACTGTAACGGATCATAGGGCAATATATCGCCATTGATGCGAGAATCATACGCAGATGCGTCAAAATGGGTTACCGAACGTATTCCGCTTTGGCCCACTAACAAGGCTTTCCAAAACGTTTCTAAACCGATACCGACCGGTGAAACAACGCCAATACCTGTAATAACAACACGTCTATTCGACATATGCAGAAATTATCCTATTAAAGTTTTGCCCCCGCAAATGTTTCTATTCCAGAAACAGCGGGGGCAAGATATCAACAAAACTTAAAAATTACGCAGCAGCTTTCTCTTCGATATATTTGATCGCATCCCCGACCGTTTTCATCTTTTCTGCTTCTTCGTCAGGAATTTCGATACTGAACTCTTCTTCTAACGCCATTATCAGCTCAACAGTATCGAGGGAATCTGCACCCAGATCATCAACAAAAGATGCTTTAGGGGTCACTTCCTCTGGTTTTACACCTAACTGCTCTGCGATAATTGCTTTGATCTTCTCTTCTACTGCCATGAATTCCTCCTGGTTATACAATTACCTATTGAATACGACTAAATCGCCATCCCACCATCAACTACGATTGTCTGACCTGTTACATAATCCGCTGCGTTTGAAGCCAAGAATAAACACACATTAGCGACATCCACGGCCGTTCCGAATCGTTTTAAAGGTATGTGCTCAAGTACTTGATCTTTTACTGCTTCAGATAATTTATCGGTCATATCCGTTTGAATATAACCTGGGGCAACCACATTAGCGGTAATCCCCCTGGAGGCTAATTCTTTTGCCACCGATTTAGAGAAACCGATTATACCTGCTTTACTAGCGGCATAATTAGCTTGTCCGGCATTCCCTGTGATACCAATGACAGAAGCGATGCTGATGATCTTACCACTGCGCGCCTTGACCATCGGTTTACAAACAGCCTTAGTGACATTAAAAACGCCCTTAAGATTGATCTTTATAACGTCATCAAAATCAGCTTCACTGATCCTTAAGAGCAAATTATCACGCGTAATCCCTGCGTTGTTGACTAATATATCAATGCGCTTATGAATGTCAAGAATTTTATTAACAGTTTCTTGAGCTTTATTGAAATCCGTGACATCACAGCCAAAACCGTCTGCCAAACCGCCTTTTGACTTGATCTGGTCTGCCACTTCTTTGGCTTGAGCCTCATCACGGCCGATTATAATGACCAAGGCACCCATAGCCGCAAATGCCTCCGCGATAGCCCGGCCAATACCCCGTGTTGAACCTGTGATTAACGCGACTTGATCTTTAAATTGCATAAACGTATGGTACCAATTGTTTCATTTCCCGCAAGTAAAAAATCTTAATTTTTACCACTTATCTCATAAGATACATGCTTTGCCACTGCTATGGCATGCGGTTTATCGATCTTTATGTCGACCGCAACTACCCTTTTATCCATTAATACAAGCTCTAAAAGCTTTGCGCCCATTTTTTCCAGTAAATGGAACTTGGAAATCTCAACCGCGGCTATGATCTTATTAGCGATGCGTTCATAATCTAAAGCATCTTTTAGACTATCTGATCTACCCGCTTTAAAGGCATCATATTCAATAATGACATTGATCACCAGATCCTGCTGATTCTTGCGCTCCCAAGGATGCGTCCCTATGATCGTCCTGACTTTTAGATCAACAATACGAATGGTTGCCATTATACTAAACTCTCCCCCCCATCAACAGCGATGATCT